>PWGS01000143.1 GCA_003554505.1 Desulfonatronospira sp.
TCTGCTGGATCAGCGCGAATATATGCTGCATCTTCCTGCTGCGGCCGATTATATTGTGGAAGGACTGCATCCGCCCGGTACTCTGCAACAGGTACTGGTATCTTTCTTCGCTGTCCTTTAGCTTTTCTTCTGCCTTTCTGCGCTGGGTATCATCGTAGAACATGGACAGCATTACTTTACGTCCGGCCAGAGTAGCTGATTCCGCGGACCAGAGGGCTATAATGGACTCACCTTTCCTGGTTTTGAACTCGATGGGTTCATCCTTGAAATATTTTTTGTGCTTGAGTTTTTGTATTATACGGTCCCGCTCGGCAGGACTGGACCATATAGGTATTTTCCTGGCATCCCAGCCAATGAGTTCTTCCCTGGTGTAGCCGGTCAACTCCAGGCAGCGGCTGTTTACGTCAATGATCGTTCCGGTGTAGATGTCCGAAATGACCTGGGCTGCTGGACTGGAATTGAAGGCCTTGAAAAAACGTTCCTCGCTTTCAAGCAGTGCTTCCTCAGCCTTTTTACGGGCGTTGATATCCGTATGAGTGCCCACCATCCTCAAGGGATTGCCGTAATGATCCCGCTGTACAATCCTGCCTCTGCCCCGTATCCACATCCAGCCGCCATGTTTATGCTTGAAGCGGAATTCCATATCCAGCTTTTCTGTTTTGCCGGACAGGTGATCTGCAATGGCCTTTCTGCAGGGCTCAATATCTTCCGGATGAAGGCGTTTTTCCCACTCATGGTAAGTATGGGCGAATTCATCCGGTTCATAGCCCGCCACCAGGAAGTATCCGGGATCAAAGCAGGTGGTATTGGTCTGTATATTCCAGTCCCAGACACCTTCGTCTATTGCCGCTATGACTGTGGCCAGTCTTTCTTCGTTTTCCCTGAGGTTTTTCTCTCTCAGGATGCGGTCTGTGATATCGGCGATGAAGGCCTGATAATAACTGGTGTCTTTATTTTCATCCGCTATCTTTCGGGCATTTATGGATACCCAGGCTTCTGAGCCGTCCAGGCGGCGAAACCGGCACTCATGGTTGGACACACGGCCGTGCAGGTCAAGAAGGGAGAATACTTGCCTGCACTCCCTGCTGTCCACGAATATCTCAGCAGCAAAGTCTGTGACGGCATCCTTCAACGCTTCCGGACTGTGATAGCCGAGTATTTCGCAGAAGTACTGATTTGCAGATAAAAGACGGCCTTCAGGCAGAAAAGTGCAGATGCCGATGGGAGCATCGGCCAAAAGGCGTTGACTGGCCCGGCATGGAATGTCTTCCGGATGGCAGTCGCTGGGAAAAGAAGATCTTGATGGCATTTTTAAGCCTGCTGCAAAAAGTTTGGACATGATAAGGTTGAAAGATCTGCCCGGTAAAGGCTGTACATTTTTGTCTAAAGCCAGTTTTGTCCAATTTTTGAAAAATATCAACAACAAAACTGATTAAAGAAGCCTGTTTTCGGTTGATCGATATTAATCTTCATGCGGGAAAGCTTTTTCTGCCATTGAACAATCCAGCCTGCATCCAGGGATTTCACACAAGCCTTGATTGGCGGCAGCACTGGTGCAATTCTGGACATGAATAATTCCTTGTCAGCAGCGTTTCGTTTTTGTACTTTAACACTTATGGGCGTACCATACAAATTCAACCGCCAGGAACTGGCCGGATCTCTTGGAGACCTGGGGGTGGTTCTGCCCCTGGGCATAGCCATGATCCTGGTCAACGGCCTGAACCCCCTGGGGCTTTTTTTCTCGGTTGGTCTGTTCTACCTGCTGTCCGGGATGTACTACCGTATCCCCGTGCCGGTGGAACCCATGAAGGTCATCGGCGCTTATGCCGTGGCCACGGGTATCAGTGCCTCGGAAATCATGGCCTCTTCTCTGCTTATCGGGGCTCTTCTGCTGGTAATCGCCCTGACCGGAGCCATGACCCTGATAGGCAGGTATACCCCCAAGGCAGTCGTCCGGGGAGTGCAGCTTTCCACTGGCCTTCTGCTCATGGCCGAGGGGGTGCGCTTCATGATCGGCACGTCCACTTTTCAGAAACTTCAGGAAGCAGCCGAGCCCTACCTGGTGATCCAGGACATAGGTCCCGTGCCTTTCGGCCTGGTCCTGGGTCTGGTTGGCGGTGTAGTCACCCTGCTTCTTCTGGACAACAAAAAACTCCCCGCAGCTCTGGTGGGGGTCCTGGGCGGCATGCTGGTGGGTCTTTTGCTGGGCACCCGGGAAGGGCTGTCCCAGGTGTCGCCTGGTTTCAATCTGCCGGAGTTCATGCCTTTCGGGTTTCCTTCCAGTGTTGATTTTTCCTTTGCCCTGCTGGTGCTGGTCCTGCCGCAGCTGCCCATGACCCTGGGCAATGCAGTCATCGCCAACGTGGATCTGTCCAGGCAGTATTTCGGAGAGGCCGCCCACAGGGCTACTTATAAGGCCAACTGCATAACTATGGCCCTGGCCAATTTTTTTTCCTTTTTCGTGGGTGGGATGCCCCTGTGTCACGGCGCAGGGGGCCTGGCCGCCCATTACCGTTTCGGGGCCAGGACCCCTGGCTCCAACGTGATCATCGGGGCCATATTCATCTTCCTGGCTGTGTTGCTCGGGGTGAACATCCTGAGCATTCTCTATCTTATCCCCATGGCCGTGCTGGGTGTGCTGCTCATATTCGCCGGCAGTCAACTGGCCCTGACCATAATGGATTTAAAGGAGCGCAAGGAATTTTTCGTGGTCTTCACCATCGTGGGGATCACCCTGGCCACCAACCTGGCAGCCGGATTTATTGCGGGCATCATCGTGGCCTATATCCTCAAATCTGAAAGACTGTCCATATGAATATGAGTGCTGCCATAATCGGTGGGGGGCTGGCCGGATGCGAGGCTGCCCTGCAGCTGGCCGGTCAGGGAGTATGGGTGACCATCTTCGAGATGAAGCCGCAAAAGTATTCGCCGGCCCATGAAAGCCAGAGCCTGGGCGAACTGGTCTGCTCCAATTCATTCCGCTCCATGGAAACGGTTACCGGGGTGGGGCTTTTGCAGCAGGAGATGCACAAGCTCGGCAGCCTGGTCATGGAAGCGGCTCTCAGGCACCGGGTGCCTGCAGGCAAGGCCCTGGCCGTGGACAGGGACAGGTTTGCACAGCACTTGACCAGCAGGGTGGAGGAGCATGATTTCATCCGGGTGCATAGATGGGAAATCCAGGATCTGGACGACCCGGAGCTCCAGGGATTTGATGCGGTGATCATTGCAGCCGGTCCGCTTATAAGCGATCCCCTGGCCCAGAGTCTGTTCCGGGTTATCGGGGCCCAGGACCTGTATTTTTATGACGCCATAGCCCCCATAGTCAGCGCGGAATCCATTGATTACCAAAAGGCCTTCTGGGGTTCCAGGTACCGGCCTGAAGATGACGATTATCTCAACTGCCCCATGAGTGAAGAGGAGTATTACCGGTTTTACCGTGAACTTGTTAATGCGGAAAAAGTCCCGGCCCGGGACTTTGAAGACGAGAAGCATTTTCAGGGATGCATGCCCATCGAGGCCATGGCTGAAAAGGGCGAGCTGACCATGGCCTTTGGTCCGCTCAAGCCCGTGGGCCTGGTGGATCCCAATACAGGGGAGCAGCCATTTGCCGTGGTGCAGTTGCGGGCGGAAAACCTGGAAAAGACCGCCTTCAACCTGGTGGGATTTCAGACCAGGCTGAAGATGGGAGAGCAAAAAAGGGTCTTCAGCATGATACCCGGCCTGGAAAACGCCGAGTTTCTGCGCCTGGGCAGCATGCACAGAAATACCTTCGTCAATGCTCCCCAGGTATTGACCCAAAGCCTGGAGCTTAAGGCCAGGCCGGGAGTTTACCTGGCCGGGCAGATAAGCGGGGTGGAAGGATACCTGGAGTCCGCAGCATGCGGTCTATGGCTGGGACTGCGTCTGGGGATGGAAGCAAGGGGGATCAATCCACCGGCCCCGCCCAGGGATACAGCCCTGGGTGCGCTCATGAATCATCTGCAAAGCGATGCCAGGTATTTTCAACCCAGCAATATTCATTTCGGGCTGTTCCCGCCCCTGCAGGTCCGGGCCAAAAAGGCCAGACGCAAGGAACTGCATGCCCGGAGGGCCCAGGAAAGCTTTGATAAGTGGTTGTCTGAGCTCGGGGCTATCCGGCAATCCCCTTGAGCCAGACCTTTCTTGATCTGGGGCCGTCGAATTCGGTAAAGAATATCTTCTGCCAGGTACCCAGCATGAGCCTGCCGTTGTCCACGATGATCTGCAGCGATGGTCCCATGAGGCTGGTTTTGATATGGGCGTCGCTGTTGCCCTCCATATGCTGGTAGTCCCCCTGGCGGGGAACCAGCCTCTCCAGATTGACCAGTATATCCCTCATCACCGACGGATCCGCGCCTTCGTTTATGGTCAGGCCTGCTGTGGTGTGTGAACTATACAGGGTCAGCACCCCGCTTTGCATTTGGTTGGATGAGAGGTATTCCTGTACCTCCCGGGTAATGTCCAGAAACTGTTCTCTCTTGTTAGTCTTGACCCCTATGGAATCCATGGTTTACCTCCTCATGTAACAATACTGTAACTATTTACATTGATCGTTGGTTTTGTCGGGGTCGGTATCGGAATCGGGATCGGTATCGAAGCTGTTGGGGAAAGTCCCACATGACTTCGCCTTTCGATTTCTCTTTCGACCCCGATCCCGATACCGATCCCGACCCCGATGATAAGCGTAAGCATAGACAGTTAAGTGGTCAGGGGAAAATTTTTCGCTTGGGTTGCGGGCAAATCCCGCCTTAGCTAAATGAAGTACGTCACTTTTTATTTTCACCGTAAATTGCGGGAATACTTCGGGCTTGGCTATCCTCTTGAATATGTACTCCAAAGAAGGGCTTCCATCAAGGATATTATCGAAGCCCTGGGTGTTCCGCATACCGAGTTGGGGGAAATTTTCGCGGAGGATCAACCGGCCGGGTTTGAACATATTCCGTCTCCAGGTGAGAAGATTGTGGTCCACCCTGTAGAGGCTCCTGTGGATGTGACCAGTCCCACCAGGCTGCGTCCACAGTCCTGGCCGGAAACCAGGTTTATAGCTGACGTAAATGTGGGCAAACTGGCCATGCTTCTGCGCATGCTGGGACAGGATACCTTGTGGGACAACAGCTACAGTGACCGGGAAGTGGCTGCTCTGGCTGCACAGGAGCGCCGCATTGTGCTGTCCAGAGACAGGGGGCTTTTGAAGCGCAAAGAGATAATGCACGGCCGATTGATACGGGCCTGTAATCCTGATGATCAGCTAAGGGAGGTGGCCAGAATTTACGGCCTGGATCTTACCTGCAGTTTTTCCAGGTGCCTTAGATGCAACCAGGTCCTTGAGCCGGTGTCCAAATCCGAGATAATTCACCGTTTGAAACCCAGAACCAGAAAATACTTTGATTACTTTGAAATCTGTCCCGGCTGTGAGCGCATTTACTGGAGAGGCTCGCACTGGGAAAAGATGTGTACCCGTATCCAGGACGCCGGGTGAAAAAAACAATAAGGCCAGATAAGATGTGACTGCAAAAAGTCATTTTTGCAGTCACATCTTAATACGGACCCAGGAATTTAAAGAAAGACCCTGTAATCCATGTTCAAAACGTCGGCCAGGCGTTTGGCCCGTTCCTTGCCTATCTTCATCCTGCCGTTCTCCATCTTGGAGATATGCCCTTGGGGAATTCCTGTCAGCCTGGAAAGTTCTGGCTGTGTAAGTCCTTCCTTGTTACGCGCTCCACGCAGGGCCACGCTGTATTCGGGTTCATTTTCAAACTCCGGGAAGAGCTCTCTCCAGGGGATGGAGTCGCTTGAGTCAGTATAGCCATGTTTTTTAATTTCGCGAAGCACTTCATCCTTTTTATCCCTGGGGCCTGTGATGCGAAGCTCAATGGCCTCAGTAGGGTGCGTCTTCGTGAGTGCCTGCATAAGTTACCTCGATAAGGTTGATTTCTCCTTCACTTTCTTCCCAAACGGCCACATAGGTCGGGTGGCCGCCTTTAATATGGCAATGGTGCCGGTTTTTACCGAGCTTTGAATAGTTTTTCCAGTTTCCTCTTACTGGTCCGGATTCTTCCATTTCCCGCATAAGAGCAAAGAGATTTTCTTTAGCTGTCCTTGGCAGTTCCCGTGCTTTTTTGACAGCTTTTTTCTTGACTCGAACCGACCAGGCCATAACTTTCTATATACTACCAGATGGTATAATGTCAACAAAAATTGTAACTATTCACCAGGGTCCGGGGACTTCGCAAACAGGACGTAAAAATCCACCCTGTTAAACCCTGCGAAGCAGGACCGCTATGCGGTGTTTAACAGGGCGAGCTCCTAGGAAGCGTAAATCAAAA
>PWGS01000060.1 GCA_003554505.1 Desulfonatronospira sp.
ACCCCTGACCTCTGACCTCTTTATTAGCGCCGGGGCAGAAATTCCTCCAGGTTTTTCAAAAGATCGGCTTTGAGTTCATCATCCTGCAGGGCGAAATGTATATTTGCGCTTAGATAATCCACCCAGTTGCCGATATCATAGCGCTGGCCCTCCAGCTTCACCGCCAGAAGCCTCTTGTTGCGGGCCATGGACTGCAGGGCGTCAGAGAGCTGATACTCCAGGTTGTGCCCGGGTTCCAGGTTTTCCAGGTGCTCGAATATCTCTGGAGTCAAAATATAACGTCCCACTATGGCCAGGCGGGATGGGGCATCCTCCAGTCTCGGCTTTTCATAGACATTGCGGATGCGGTAAAGGCCGGGGGAGATCTCCTCTCCCTGGATGATGCCGTAATTGGAAACGCTCTCCCTGGACACCTCAACCCCTCCCACCACCGACATATGCTCGGTCTTGGCGGCTTCCAGCAGCTGCTTTATGGCCGGGCGCCGGCTGAACATCAGATCGTCTCCGACCATAACCGCAAAAGGCTCTTTTGCAACCACCTCCCGGGCGCAAAGAACAGCATGTCCCAGTCCCAGCTGTTCTTTCTGACGCACGGAAATAATATTGGCCATCTCGGCCACCTGACGCACTTCACGCAGAAGGTGTTCCCTGTTTGTACGCCTCAGGACCGCTTCAAGAGCTAGGTTGTAATCGAAATGATCCTCCAGAATCCTTTTCTGCTGATTGGTCACAAAAACAACGTTGGTCAGGTCCGCATCGATAGCCTCTTCCACTACGTGCTGCACGGCCGGTTTTTTATATATGGGGAGCATCTCCTTGGGGACGTTCTTGGTTGCAGGCAAAGACCTTGTGCCCCATCCCGCTACAGGAATTACCACTTTCTTGATTTCCATGACTATGCTCCTTGCTTGTATTAAAATAGACAGCGGACAATGCCCCCGGTAAGCCCCCGGCTAAGCTCGCAGACCTTCCTCCACAGCCCTGGCCAGCTTTATCGCCATATCCTCCACCAGGGTATCGTCCTGGCCTTCCACCATGACCCTGGCCACGGATTCGGTGCCGGAATATCTGAGCAGGACCCGGCCTTTGCTGCCCAGCTGCGCTTCTGCGTCCTTGACCGCTTCCTGGATCTGCTGCACCTCTTCAAAGGGCTTTTTCCTTTCCACATGTACATTGATAAGTCGTTGCGGAAAGGGTGTCAAAAGCCTGGAAAGCTCGGACAGGGGCCTGTTTTTCTGAAGCATGATCTTTAACAGCTTGATGCCGGCCAGAATGCCGTCTCCAGTGGTTGCGTAATCCAGAAATATCAGATGTCCGGACTGCTCTCCGCCCAGGACCGCTCCTTCCCTGCGCATGGCCTCCACCACGTAGCGGTCGCCGACCTTTGTGCGCAGAAGCTTTCCGCCATGCTCCTGCATAAAGACTTCCAGAGCCATATTGCTCATGACTGTACTCACCAGCAGGTTGCCCGGCAATGCATCGCGTTCCATGAGATCCATGGCGCATATGGCCATAATCTGGTCCCCGTCCAGGATAACACCGTTTTCATCTATGGCGATAAGCCGGTCCCCGTCACCGTCCAGGGTCAGGCCCAGGTCCGCTCCGTGCTCCAGGACCATACCTGCTGCCACTTCAGGGTAAAGGGAGCCGCCCTTCTTGTTGATGTTCAGCCCGTCGGGTTCTGTGCCGGCCATGATGACCTTGGCTCCCAGTTCTTCGAAAATGAGCGGGGCCACTCTGTATGTGGCACCGTGGGCACAGTCTATCACTACCTTCATCCCCTGCAAAGACATGGTATTGGGCAGGCTGTTCTTGAGGTGCACCACATACCTTCCAGGGCTGTCCACGATTTTTCTGGCCCTGCCTATGGCTTCAGGCTGGGGATGCTTCCAGTTTACATCCGGGGATAGAACCAGTTCGGATATCTCCTCCTCAACCTGGTCTGAAAGCTTGAATCCCTTGTGATCAAAAAATTTTATCCCGTTGTCCATGAAAGGGTTGTGCGAAGCGGAAATGACCACCCCCAGGTCGGCGCGCATGTTCTTGGTCAGAAAGGAAATGGCGGGGGTGGGCATTGGACCCACCAGAAAAACATCCATGCCCGAGGCACAGAAACCGGAGGTCAGGGCGTTTTCAAATACATATCCCGAAAGCCGGGTATCCTTCCCGATGAGCACCCGGTGCCGCCGGTGTCCGTTGCGGAAATACTGGCCTGCTGCCAGGCCAAGCCTGAGCACTATTTCCGGAAGCATGGGAAAGATATTGGCCTGCCCTCTCAGGCCGTCTGTACCGAACAACTTCTTGCGCATGAAGGGTTCTCCTGTTGGTTTATTCTATGGTTAGTTCAACTTTTTCAGGCCGCATCTCCAGGAGCTGTCCATGCTCGGGCAACTCAGCATTAACTTGCAATTCATATACCCCCGGGCCTGCTCCAGGGCCTTTTTCCACATAGTAATGAACTCTTTCACGCCAGCCATCCTCCTGGAGGAACTCCCGGGGGAGACTAAGGTGCGCCCTGGCATAATCAGGGTCCAGGCTGTAGCTTACACCCTGCGCCCCTCTGACCTCAATGTTTTTTCTCACCCAGATATCCTCCAGCACCGGCCCGAAAACAATTTCCACGCGCACGTCAGATGGGGTGCTTTCCAGTTCCGGGTGCAGGTCAAGCCCCGCCTTGCGCTGAAACCTGTCCGGCCTGTCCCCGTCAACAGCCAGAGGTCTGGTTCTCACAGCATCCATTTTTTTCAGGATATTTTCCGGACCTCTCACACGCAGAGATGCCGGCTCCACCGTTTTCTTTTTCAGCTCGTAGTAAGGGCTTATCGCTCCTGTCCAGACAACCTCTACAGATAAATCACGGCTCACTACCCTGTCCACCTCCAGTTCCAGTCTGGCCGGGGTGATCTCCACCGCCTGCACCGCCCGGGGCAGGTTTATTCTTTTAGGGTCCAGGACAATTATGTTTTCTCCCTGCTCCAGACCCGACAGATCAAGATTGTAAGCCAGGCGGCCCATGTCCATACGGCCCAGCATGGTTTTGGTGGCTCTGCACCTGACCGTGACCTTGCTGACCATGCCGGAAATCACTGTATAATCATCCGAAAGATGCGAGACCTCCACCGGGACATCCACCCACATCTCCACCTTTTCCTGGCCGCTTATAAGGTACCAGAAAAAAACGGCCATAACCACGGCCAGTATCCTGTACTGCCAGTTGCTTTTGAGCATACTTTTATCTTAACAGCAAGAAATCAATAGTAAAACCGCGCACCTGTCCTCTGTCCTCCGTCCTCCGGCCTCTGTCCGCTATTTTTCCCAGGCCGCTGTGAGTACTCTTCTCAGGTGCACCTCATCAAGTCCTGGAATCAGCTTGCCTGACATGGCTACTGAAATCATCCCCTTCTCTTCTGAAACCACCACTGCCAGGGCGTCGCTCTCTTCGGATATTCCTATGGCCGCCCTGTGCCTGGTGCCGAAATTCCACCTGGAGGGCACGCCCACGGCCAGGGGCAGGATGCAGCCGGCATAGGCGATTTTGTTGGCCCTGACCACGACAGCCCCGTCGTGCAGTCTTGTATTGGGATAAAATATGGTCTCCAGAAGCTCCCTGGAAAAACCGGCATTGAGTTCCACCCCGGAATCGACAACATCCCCCAGGGGAGTTCTTTTTTCCAGAACAATAAGAGCACCGATTTTTTTCTCCGCCATGTGCACTACTGCCAGAATCAATTCGTCCAGAACTTTATTCGTGGGTCGTGGATTGAACCACAGCCTGCCCGCACCCATTTCCGCCAGGGCCTTGCGGATATCGCTCTGAAAAAGAATGATCACCACCAGAAACAAAGAGCCCAGAAAATTGGTCAGCATGCCGTGCAGGGTATACAGACCGAACTCACCAGCCACATAATAAACCACCATGAGAATAAGAAGGCCGTAAACCACTGAAACAGCCCTGGTACCTTTCAGAAACAGCATGACCCGGTAAGCGATGTAGGCAACCACCGCAATATCCACCAGGTCCCGCCAGCCTATCTGAACTATACCCAGATCTAAGAACATATATTCTCGACTATTTTCAGGGTCTTCACAGTATCTGCCACATCATGCACCCTGTGTATTCCCACCTGCCTGGCGGCCATGAGTGCCGTTCCCACCTGGGTGGGCATCCCTCTGTCCTTGAGATCCACTTCCAGCAGGCCGCTCCAGAGGGACTTGTAGGACAGACCCACATAGAGAGGGCGTCCCAGGACATGGAAACACTCCATATTGCTCATTATCTCCAGATTGTGCTCCAGGGTCTTGCCAAAGCCGATTCCTGGATCAAGGACGATACGGTTTTCAGGCAGTCCGGCCCGCACCAGCCTGGTGAGGTGGGTTTCGAAAAAGGACAGAATCTCCCGGGTCACATCCCTGTACCGCGGATCTGTCTGCATGTTCTCCGGGCGGTCCAGGGTGTGCATCAGTACGTAACCCGGCTTGTACTGTGCCAGGACGTCCAGCAGTTCAGGATCAAATCGGCAGGCGGAAACATCGTTTATGATCAAAGCCCCGGCATCCAGGCATTGAGCCGCTACACTGCCCTTATATGTATCAACCGAAATGCTTGCCCGGGGATGAGCTTTTAGAATCTTTTGCAGCACCGGCATGACCCTGTCCATTTCGGTGCCGGCCTCAACCCTTGTGGAAAAAGGCCTTGTGCTTTCTCCGCCCAGGTCCAGGATATGCGCCCCCTGATGGAGAAGCTCCAGTCCGTGATGCGCAGCAGACTCCAGTGAATAATGTCTTCCTCCATCGTAAAAGGAATCCGGGGTAATATTCACCACCCCTGCAATCAAAAAAGGAGCGGGGCCAATCACCCCGCCCCCTCTTACAGACCATCTTACCATGTTTTAGCATCCTGGCTGAATGTAATATGGTTGACAATCAGGCTTCTGCATCCGGAAAATAAAGATTTGCCGGATGCAGAAGCCATTCAAGACTCTATCTTGAAATCTGAATCTTCATCCTGGTCTGCGGCGCTGTCCCTTTCGCTGTCACCTTTATCGCCGCCGTCGTCGGGTTCCTTACTGTCCCCGGACTTACTTTTATCCTTCTTGAGCTCCTCTTCTATGGGGGGAAGATCCTCTCCCTGCATAAGCTTATCCACTTCCTTACCTGAAATGGTTTCTCTGTCCAGAAGAGCTTCTGAAATGCGGTGCAGGGCATCCATGTTTTCCTTGAGGAGCATCTTGGCCCGGTCGTAGCCGTCCTGGACTATCCTTTTCACCTCGGCATCGATGAGCTTGGCCGTATCCTCGCTGTATTCCTTGTGCTGGACAAACTCCCGGCCCAGAAAAACCTCGTCTCCTTTGCCCCCGAAGGAAAGCGGCCCCAGGGTCTCGCTCATGCCCCACTCACAGACCATCTTCCTGGCCATTTTGGAGGCCCTCTCAATATCATTGCCCGCGCCGGTGGTCATCTGATTGAAGACCAGTTCCTCGGCCACCCGTCCTCCCAGAAGGACGGAGAGATTGTTTTCCAGGTAGGTCTTGGAATAGTTGTGCCGCTCATCCTCGGGAAGCTGCATGGTCACACCCAGGGCGCGCCCCCTGGGGATGATGGAAACCTTGTGAATAGGATCGGTTCCGGGGAGAAGCTTGGCCACCAGTGTATGACCGGCCTCATGATAGGCTGTGGTCTTCTTTTCTTCATCGCTTAAGATTATGCTTCTTCTTTCCTTGCCCATAAGAACCTTGTCCTTGGCCTCCTCGAAATCCTCCATGCCCCCCTGTTCCTTGTTCTTTTTTGCCGCCTGCAGAGCCGCCTCGTTGACCAGGTTTTCCAGGTCCGCCCCGGAAAATCCCGGGGTGCCCCGGGCAATGACTTCCATATCAACCCCTGGAGCAAGGGGGGTTCTGCGGCCATGCACTTCCAGGATATGCTTTCGCCCGGCCAGGTCAGGGTTGGGCACCACCACCTGCCTGTCAAATCGCCCGGGTCTAAGAAGCGCTGGATCCAGTACATCCGGACGGTTGGTGGCGGCGATGAGTATAACTCCTTCGTTGGATTCAAAGCCGTCCATCTCCACCAGAAGCTGGTTCAGGGTTTGCTCGCGCTCGTCGTGTCCACCGCCCAGACCGGCACCTCTTTGCCGGCCCACGGCATCAATTTCGTCAATAAATATCAGACAGGGAGCATTTTTCTTGCCCTGCACAAAAAGGTCCCGCCCCCTGGAGGCCCCTACGCCCACAAACATTTCCACGAAATCGGAGCCCGAGATGGAGAAAAAGGGAACTCCGGCCTCACCGGCCACTGCCCTGGCCAGCAGTGTCTTACCCGTTCCCGGGGAACCCAC
>PWGS01000299.1 GCA_003554505.1 Desulfonatronospira sp.
AAAGCATGTTATCGAGGTTATTCTGGCTTAAAAACTCGTGTATAGGTTTTGATTTACGCTTCCTTGGAGTGAGTTTTTACGTCCTGTTTGCGAAGTCCCCGGACCCTGGTGAATAATTACAAACTTTTAAACTCTTAATGCAAAACCATCTGCAATACCTATGTCTGACAACAACGACTGGCTGAAAAAGGCCCGCGAGGTCCTGGATATAGAGATTGAGGCCATCCGCGCGGTGCGCGACGACCTTGACCAGGCCTTTTCTTCGGCCATGGAGGAAATGTCCGCCTGCTCCGGGCGCATAGTACTTACCGGTGTGGGCAAGTCCGGGCTCATCGGCCGCAAGATGGCCGCTACCTTCAGCAGTACCGGGAGCCCGGCCTTTTTTCTGCATCCAGTGGAAGGAGCCCACGGGGACATGGGCATGCTGAGAAGCGAAGACCTGGTGCTGGCCATCTCCAACAGCGGCGAAACCGAAGAGGTCAACTCCATCCTGCAGAGCATCAGGTCCCTGGGCATCAGGATTGTGGCCCTGACCGCCGACACCGGATCCACCATGGCCAGTTTGGCGGACGTGATCATCAGGGTCAGGGTCCCAAGGGAAGCATGCTCTCTTGGGCTTGCCCCCACCAGCAGCACCACTGCAGTCCTGGCTGTGGGCGATGCCATGGCCATAGCTCTGATGCAGAGCAAGCACTTCGGCAAAAAGGATTTTCAGAGATACCATCCCGGGGGATTTCTGGGGCAAAGGCTCAGGCAGAGCATTCACAGACTCATGCACACCCGCGGCCTTCCCCTGGCCAGGGAAGATGAAAGCCTGGAAAACGCCCTGGAGGTAATGAACCGGGGAGGTTTCGGAGTGGTCTTTATAACTTCCGGAGATAACCGGCTGGCCGGAGTGATAACCGACGGCGACGTTCGCCGCATGGTCTGCAGCAAGGGGTGGCATTTGACTGATCCGGCAGGGAAGCACATGATTTCTTCTCCCGTACATGCAGATCCAGCCCAGTCAGCGGCCTCGGTGCTGGACGCCATGGAGGAAAAGGCCATAACAGTTCTGCCCATCGTGGACCATGAAAACCGCATCAAAGGCCTGGTACACCTGCATGACCTGCTGGGCAAGGGCAAACTCAAGTTCTCCTCATGAGTGCCAATGGATACATATGCCTCATGTGCAGCAGAAGGTACCCCGCCTGCTGACGGCTGAACACAGGGATGGAAAAACTCCGCTTTCCCTTGTCCGGGCAGGAAAAGTCAAACATAAAATCATCTCCAGTCAGATGACTTCTTTTTAGTTTCCATCCGGAAAGTCTTTCTTTCCGGATGTTGAAGCTATTGGTTTTCTTTCCGGAAACGAGGAGTTTTTTCTTTTGGCAAGGAAATCAAGCAATTATGAGGAGGCGTATCTTACGGGTGACGAATAATTGTGCAGATTGACGCCGCCAAAAGGAAAAAGAACCGTTTCCGGATGAAAACTTTTTAGCCCAGAAAAAAACCAGGGCATTCACAACCGGGCTTTGCAGATCCCTGCAGAACTGCCGGAGAAAAATTCGCCTTGTTTTTCCACCTGATCCTTGTCATTTTCGTCTGGAAACATTATCAGATTGTATGTGTTTTTGCTGAGGAAGAACGTTTGTATGTTGCTCCCGAAATTGCATCCTTTATACTGATCTTTCAACCTTACACCCTGTTTTATTATCGTCGACATGAAATACCTGAAAATATTCTCTGTGGTACTCCTTGTGCTGGTCCTGGCATTCACTGCCGCGGGCATTGGACTCTACAAGTGGGCGGCTAAGGACCTGCCAGATTACAGAACCATTTCCGACTATGATCCTCCCCTGGTAACCAAGGTCCTCACCCGGGACGGAGAAGTCCTGGGGCAGTTTTACCGGGAAAAGCGCTATCTGGTTTCCATGGATGAAATCCCTCCCCAGGTGGTCCAGGCCTTCCTGGCCTCTGAAGATGCCCGGTTTTACGAACACGAAGGCGTATCAATACTTGGAGTAGTCAGGGCTGCTGTCCAGAATTTCAAGGCAGGCGAGATCGTACAGGGCGGAAGCACCATTACCCAGCAGGTTATAAAGTCCCTGCTCCTTACTCCTGAACGCAGCTACACCCGCAAACTCAAGGAAGCCATTCTGGCTTACAGGCTGGAAAACCACCTGACCAAGGATGAAATCCTGACCATTTACATGAACCAGATTTTCCTGGGCTCCAGGGCGTATGGTGTGGAAGCCGCATCCAGGGAGTACTTCGGCAAGCACGTCAGCGAACTGAACCTGGCTGAAGCCTCGCTTCTGGCGGCCCTGCCCAAGGCCCCGTCCAGGCTCAACCCCTACCGCAATCCCGAAGGGGCAAGACACAGGCAGATGTACGTCCTCTCCCGCATGCTGAACCTGGGCTGGATAGATGAACAGGAATACCAGGAAGCCGTGTCCCGGCCTCTGGAACTGGAGCGAATGCCGGACCCCTCCTGGCAGGTAGGCCCTTACTACCTGGAAGAAGTACGACGCCGTTTAATGGAAATGTTCGGCGAGGAAAAGGTCTACGAGGGGGGCCTGGTGGTCCAGACACCGACCAGCTTCAAGCACCTCAATGCCGCCCGGAACGCCCTGCGTCAGGGCCTGGAGGAATCTGCCAAAAGAAGAGGCTGGAGAGGCCCTCTGGACAATATTGAACCGGAAATGCGGCAGGGCTTTCTGATGCAGCAGATCCTGGCTCCTGAAGAACTGGAAAAGGGCCAGGGGACTAAAGTCCTGGTAACAGATGTTGAGGCCTCTGGAGCTGATGTCCGTTTTGGAGATTTCCAGGGACGCATAGACGTATCCACCATGAAATGGGCCAGAACACCCGATCCTTCAAAAGCCCCTGAAGAGGTCCGGGCGATAAGGGACGCAACGCGCGTCCTTAAACCCGGTGATATTGTCTGGGCCTCCTTGCAGCAGAAACCTGAACCGGACGAACTGATGGGAGAAGGCCGCATGGAGCCATTCGTACTGGATATGGCCCTGGAACAGGAGCCCGAGGTACAGGGAGCCATCTATTCCCTGGATCCGCGCACCGGTGATGTACTGGCCCTGGCCGGCGGTTATGACTTTCATCAAAGCCATTTCAACCGGGCCACCCAGGCCAGAAGACAGCCCGGTTCAGCCTTCAAACCCATAGTTTACTCCGCGGCCCTGGACAACGGCTATACCCCGGCCTCCATTGTCCTGGACGCCCCTTTTGTCTACGATGACCACGAGACCCTGACCAGCTGGAGACCGCGCAATTTCGAAGGCGTATTCCACGGGCCGACCCTCATAAGAGATGCCCTGGTCAAGTCCAGAAACCTGGTCCCCATCCGGGTGGCCCAGAACCTGGGCGTTAATGAACTCATCAACAGATCCCGCAGCCTGGGCATTGAGGAGGAATTTCCCAGGGATCTGTCCATAAGCCTCGGCTCAGTGCCGGTCACCCTGGAGGATATTTGCCAGGCCTTCAGCGCCTTTGCCAGGGATGGGTCTTACGTGGTTCCCAGGCTCATCACCTCTGTCTCGGACTCCTGGGGTGAAATTATTTATGAAGACGAGACTTTACCTGTTGAGGCCATCAGCCACGAAAACGCCTATATTATAACCAGCCTGCTGCAGGAAGTGGTTGCCGACGGCACAGGATGGAGGGCCAGGGCCCTGGGCAGACCCGTGGCCGGGAAAACCGGAACCACCAACCAGCAGAAGGACGCCTGGTACCTGGGATACTCGCCTTATCTCCTCACCGGGGTATACGTGGGCTTTGACCAGCCCCGGCCCATGGGACGATTTGAGACCGGCTCCAGGGCGGCATCTCCCATCTGGGTGGACTACCGCAAGGAGGTGGAAGAAGACTACCCGGTCCAGGATTTCCAGCGTCCGCCGGGCATTGTCAGCGCCAGAATAGATGCTGAATCCGGTCTGCTGGCCCCTTCGGGCCTGGATAATACTTATTTCCTGCCTTTCAAGGCCGGAACCGAGCCCCCCCGCAAAAGCGCCAGGGCTGAAGCCGACCGGGAGGAAGGCTCCGGCCGCAGCGGAGCCACAGAAGAAGACCTGTTAAAGCAGATGTATTAAAGTGAAACCCCTGTTCGCAGGTATTCTGTCCCCCCTTGCCGGGATCATGAGGGAGGCAACCGCCCTTTTTCTCGGGCTGTTGAAAATAATGGTCCCCATAATCATCCTGGTAAAGATAATTACCGAACTGGATCTTCTACCCTATCTGGCGGCTCTGCTGGAACCGGTCATGCACCTCATGGGGCTGCCGGGCAGTATGGGTCTAGTATGGGCCACTGCCATTCTCAACAATGTCTACAGCGCCATGATAGTCTTTGTCTCCCTTCCAGGGAGCTTTGAACTGAGCGTGGCCCAGGTGACCATTTTATCCACTGCCGTTTTAATGGCCCACGCCCTGCCCATAGAGCTGCGCATCGCCCAGAAATGCGGTGCCAGGCTGATTTTTCAGGCCCTTTTCAGAATAATCTGCGCCATCATCCTGGGCATTATTCTCAATCTTGTTTATGAATGGGGGGGGTGGCTGCAGGGGCAGAACACCATAGTCTGGCGTCCCGATCCGCAGCCCGAGGGGCTTATGGGATGGATCACGGCCCAGCTGCGCAACCTGGGGGCCATCTGGCTGATAATAATGGCCCTTGTAGCTGTAATCCGCTTCCTGGATTACATACAGATCACCAGAGTCCTCATCTGGATGCTCAACCCAATTTTCAGGCTCCTTGGAATCGGCAAAGAAGCCGCATCCATCACCATTGTAGGCCTGACCATGGGCCTGGCCTACGGCGGGGCCCTCATCATCCGGGAAGTGCGCACCAGGCGGATTCCCCAAAGGGATGTATTCTTTTCCCTGACACTCATGGGCATAGCCCACAGCCTCATAGAAGATACACTGCTCATGCTTCTGCTGGGAGCGGATCTTTCGGGCATTCTCCTGGCCAGGCTGCTCTTTTCCCTGGTGTGCGTCTTTTTGCTGTACAAGATCTGGGCGTATCTGCCCTCGAAATATGTTCACCGTTATCTGCATCCACTGGATGCCCCGGAGGTAAAATCATGAGTCTAAACAAGGAACTGCTGCAGATTCTGGCCTGTCCCAAGTGCAAGTCCGATCTTACTCTGGTTGGAGAGGAGGATGGGCTGCTATGCTCCCAGTGCGCACTGGTTTATCCCATCAGGGAAGAGATACCGGTCATGCTCATAGACGAAGCCATACCTGAACAGGACTGGGAACAAGGCGTACGTACAAAGGACTGATGCATGGGTAAAAAAAAGAACAGGCCGCTGCCCCAGGAAATGGCTATGCCCCCCGGGGGCGCAGACAGCCCCGCGCATCTGGACTTTAAAGCTTTGGCCGGCAACCTGGACCAGGTCCTGGACAGAGCGGAAAAATGCGGGATAACTACACTGGGCCAGGTATTTCTTGGACCGGATGCCTACCTGAAGGGACGGGGGCTTTTTACTTCCAGGCCAGATATTTTTTTCATCCTGGGAGTGCATCCCCACGAGGCTTCGGCTCTGGACACAGAAACGTCCGGGCGTCTTTACTCCCTTGTCCGTGATGACGGGCGCATAAAGGCAGTGGGCGAGACCGGCCTGGATTTTTTCTACAATAAAAGCACTCCGGAAGAGCAAAGGCAGGCTTTCAAGGCCCAGCTGGAACTGGCCAGGGATCTGGATCTCCCCGTAGTCATTCATTCCAGGGACGCTGCGGAAGAGACACTTGAGATTCTTCAACAAATGGGTTTCAGGGACAGGAAGGTGTTGTGGCACTGCTTCGGCCAGGATCTGGAAACCGCCCGGGAGATCCTGGGGCAGGGCTGGTTCATTTCCATACCCGGAAGCATAACCTTTCCCAGGAACACCCGGTTACGGGAGGTGGTAAAGGAAATCCCTTTAGACAGGCTCCTGCTGGAAACCGATTGCCCCTTTATCGCACCTGAGCCCTACCGGGGCAAGCAGAACGAGCCGGCTCTAATGGTTTTTACGGCCCTGGAAGCGGCCCGCTCCAAGGGGATGGATGCCGGGGAACTCTGGAAGACTTGCGGGGATAATTGCCGCAGTTTTTTCGGGGTCAAAAGTTAGTTTTCATCCGGAAACCAGTTGCAACCCAGCTAAAATGGCAGGACACCTCGTGTTCAGATGGCAGGGCTCCGGTGGTTTTGCAGGTAAGGCTGTAAACTGAACTACATGGAATGCGTTAATCAAAATCGGAATAAATATTTTGCACGGCTGGCTTCAAGCAGTTTATCCGACAAGAATGCATATATAAAACAAGCAAAAGATTTTGATTTTACGCATTCCCGGAG
>PWGS01000131.1 GCA_003554505.1 Desulfonatronospira sp.
AAAGGAAATGCGCAAGCAGTAGACAGCTGCATCCTGCCTTCAAATCAGAAAAAATACAAACTGACAGACCAGGTCCCCTCACTGGAAAGCCTTTTGAAGTCGATATCTCAGGTGGGTATAGCGCCTGGCCGCCCCTGTGCTGCGAAGGCCCATGCCCATGGCCTTGGAGGAACCGATGAGAACGGCCAGTTCTCTGGCCCTGGTAAGGCCCGTGTAGATCAGATTTCGCTGAAGCAGTAGATAGTGCTGGGTGACCACCGGCATGATCACCGCCGGGTATTCACTGCCCTGGGACTTGTGCACGCTGACGGCATAGGCCAGGGTCAGCTCATCCAGATCGTCCAGGTCGTAAACCACCTCTCTGCCGTCGAAATCCACCATCAGCTCCGAGTCTTCCAGGTTCACCTCCCGTATCCAGCCCAGGTCCCCGTTGTATACATCCTTTTCGTAATTGTTGCGCATCTGGAGCACCCGGTCCCTGACCCGGAACCTGCGGTAGCCGCGCAGCACTGCGTCAGGACCGGGATTGAGCCTGTCCTGCAGCAGGCGGTTCAACTCTGTTGTGCCCACATCCCCCTTGTGCATGGGAGTCAGGACCTGAATATCCTTCAGGGGATCCATGTTGTACACCGCAGGGATGCGCTGGCATACCATATAGACTATAAGCTCCTGGATTTTGGCCAGGTCGTCCTGCTGCACCCAGAAGAAATCGGCCTGGGGCGGTTTCTTGTCCGATGTCACCGGAAACTTGCCTGTGTTTATCCGATGGGCGTTGACCACTATGCTGGACTGTCTTGCCTGTCTGAAGATACTGGTCAAAACGGCCCTGGGCACTGTTTCGCTTTCCAGGATGTCCTTGAGCACGTTGCCGGGGCCTACCGCCGGGAGCTGATTCACGTCTCCCACCATGATCAGCCTGCAGGTCACCGGCAGGGCCCTTAAAAGCTGAACCGTCAGCGAAGCATCCAGCATGGATACCTCGTCCACGATTACTGCGTCGGCCTTGAGCTTGTTGTCCTCGTTATGTTCAAATCCCCCGGAAGGGTTGAATCCAAGCATGCGATGGATGGTGGCCGCCCCGGCACCGGTGGCCTGGGAAAGCCTCTTGGCCGCCCTGCCCGTGGGAGCAGCCAGCTTTATTTTGAGCCCAAGCCTGGAAAAAGTGCGAACCAGCATACGGGTGATGGTGGTTTTTCCCGTACCGGGGCCTCCGGTGATGATACAGGTCTTGTTCAAACAGCCATCAAGCACAGCCTGGCGCTGTTCCGGAGTCAAACGGATCTTTTCCTGTCTCTGCAGCTGCTCCAGGCTGGATTTTACCTTCTCCCCGGACAGGGCTGCAGGATGAGTGCTCATGCTGCACAGCCTCTGGGCCAGGTCCTGTTCCACCTTATAATAATAACTCAAGTAAACCGCCCTGGTTATGCCCTGCTCCGGCAGATCCTGAACCACCACCCTTTTTTTCTCCTCCAGGGAATCAAGAGCGGCCTGGATATCCTCAAGGGACACTTCGCCCAGGAGCTCCAGCACCTTTTCCAGCAGATCCTGTGCCGGGTAGAACAGGTGGCCCTGTTCCCCCAGAGAAAAAAGCTGGTAAGCAATAGCGGCCTGCAGTCGCTCCCGGCTGTTGGGAGGAAGTCCCAGCTTTATGGCCATCCTGTCCGCGGTTTTAAATCCGATGCCCCGGATATCGTAAACCAGGTCGTAAGGGTTGTCCTTGAGCTGCTGTACGGCTTCGCCCCCATACTTCCTGTATATCCTGGCAGCAAAAGTTGTGGGGATCTCATAAGTCTGCAGGAAAAGCATGAGGTTTCGGATTTCGCGCTGCTGGGACCAGGAGGACTTGATCTTGTCCAGCTTTTTGACCCCGATTCCTTCCACCTCCAGAAGCCTGTCCGGTTCGCTGTCCAGGATTTCCAGCACCTTTTCCCCGAAGGCCGCAACCATCTTGCCGGCCATCACCGGTCCAACCCCCTTGATCATGCCGGAAGCCAGGTATCTCTTAATACCGCTGATGCTGGCGGGAAAAACCTGCTCAAACTCCTGCACCATGAACTGCCGGCCATACTTGGGATGCTCTTTCCAGTCCCCCTTCAGCTGAAGGGTTTCTCCGGGCACAAGGTTGCCCATGTAGCCGCAGACGGTTACCTGTCCCGGCTCGCCGGACGCCTGCACCCGGGCTATTGCATAGCCGTTGTCCGGGTTGGTATATGTAAGGCTTATCACCTCTGCCTTGATTTCCTTCATGCGTGTTATTATACAGTCTGCGGCTGCCTGTATTTGCGTACAGCCTGTTTTTCAACAAGATTAATGCCCTTGCGGCATTCCCCTTTATCTCAGGCAGGATTTAAAGACAAACAAAATCATGGCCATTGAAAATAACAGCCCGGGAAAAAGAAAGGAGCATATTGCCTCCAGATCGGTTGACCAGGCTTGTGCAGGCCTGATTGCCCCGGCAAAAGACATTCATCTTCTTGACTTTCAGGCCGGTACAAGGATATTTTTATTCTTTTAGGCAGATTATCTCTTTTTCCCTGAAAACAACAAACACGGACGTCAAATATGAAAAAGGCACTGGCAGCATTAATATTCGTCGGGGCGGTCTTCGCCATAATATTTACCTATACTTACCAGATGGAAAAGGAGTCAGCCGCCATCATGGAAAGCATAACCCGGGAAGGCAGGGTGACCATGCTCAACATTGGTGCACAGTTCTGCCCGCCCTGCCAGGCCATGGAACCG
Organism: Desulfonatronospira sp.; assembly: GCA_003554505.1. Classification (GTDB taxonomy): domain Bacteria; phylum Desulfobacterota; class Desulfovibrionia; order Desulfovibrionales; family Desulfonatronovibrionaceae; genus Desulfonatronospira. The sequence continues at coordinate 2,743 of PWGS01000131.1, forward strand.
GTAATTGAGGAGGTGCAGGAGCATTACCAGGACCGGGTGTACATGCCTTACCTGGATATGCAGAAGCATTCCAAGCAGGTACAGCATCTTGGGGTGCGGACCACGCCCACCCAGATTTTTTTTGATAATCAGGGAGAGGAAGTCTACAGGCACGAGGGGATACTCGAAAAAGAAGAAATAAAGGACAAGCTGGACGAACTCCTGGAAAAGAAGTCTGCCCGGCTCTCCGGCCTGAGCCCGGCTGCTGCCTTATAAACACCCATGGCGGCGGCAGCCCCCTGGGCATATGAACTACAAACAGGAACTCAAACGTATTAATGATTGTATATGATATAGACGCTCTCACAGACAAGATAGAGGGCAGCGCCCTGACCATAGGCAATTTTGACGGAGTACACGCAGGTCATCAGCAGCTGATTCAGCAGGTCAAAAAAAGAGCCAGAAGAATGGGCCTGTCCAGCATAGTGGTCACCTTTGACCCGCATCCCTTAAGAGTCCTCGTGGGGAAAAAGACACCCCCCTTCATCACTTTGACTCAACACAAGCTGGAGCTTATGCAGGAAATGGGGGTGGATTTTATTCTCTGCATGCCCTTCAACAAAGATATTGCATCCATGGAGCCCGAGGATTTCGTGTGCCAGCTCCTGGTGCAAAAACTCAAGCTGCGGGAATTAATCGTGGGCTACGATTATGTGTTCGGTAAAAACCGCAGGGGGAATTTTCAACTTTTGCAGCAGTTGGGCCAAAAATACGGGTTCAGTGTTGACCAGTTCATGCCGGTAATGGTGGACGGAGCCATTGTAAGCTCCACCCGTATACGGGACATGGTGGAGAGCGGGCGAGTATGGGAGGCCAGGCCTTTACTGGGCCGTTTTTACAGCGTTGAGGGCCGGGTCACTACTGGAAGGCAGCGGGGCGGTTCATTGCTGGGCTTTCCTACGGCCAACATACTTCTGCAGGACGAGCTTTTTCCCAGCACCGGGGTTTACGCGGTATGGGCGGAAATATCCGGCAATATACATGCTGCGGTGGCCAACATAGGCTACAACCCCACCTTCGGCAACGACTACCTTTCTGTGGAAGTGCATATTTTTGATTTCTGCCAGGATGTTTACAACCGGAATGTGAAAGTGCATTTCGTCCAGCGTCTGCGATCAGAAAAAAAGTTCGCCGGAGTGGAGGAGCTGAAATCCCAGATCACTCTGGACTGCAAGCTTGCCCGGGACATTCTGAAGATGCCGGAGGCCAAGCTTTGTTGATGACCTGGTATTGATTAATCCCGACAAATGGTTAATCTTTCTCGTGCAATGACAAGAAATGACTACAGACACCATGGAGGAACAAAAACACGCATGACACAAGCCCGGAAAAAATCCGCTTCGCCAATGGAAGAAAAACTGCACCACCTGGCCGGAGCGCTGCATGAAAAAAAGGCAACTGATCTTTATGCCCTGGACGTAACTGTTTACTGCAGCGCCTTTGAAGGACTTGTTCTGGCCACAGCCCAGAGCGAGAGGCACGCCAGATCCCTTGCTGATCACCTGTTGGAGGTGGCCCACGGACAAAACTGGGACTATCTGGGCATGGAGGGATACCAGCAGGCAGGATGGATCCTGCTGGATTTCAACGACATTCTGGTACACATTTTTCTGGAAGAACCCAGAAGCTTTTACAATCTGGAAGGCTTCTGGAGCCGCGGCCTGTCCATAGCCCTTCATCTGCCGGAGAATGAGCATGCATAATACCAGGACTCCCATGGTTCTTTTAATACTGGATGGATGGGGCATTGCCCCCCAGGGTCCCGGCAACGCCTTTTCCCAGGCCCATACCCCCTACCTGGACCTTATCATGAACACATACCCCTGCACATCCCTTGAGTGTTCAGGTCCGCAGGTGGGGCTGCCCCGGGGGCAGATGGGCAACTCCGAAGTTGGTCATCTGAACATCGGGGCCGGAAGGATAGTCTACCAGGACATTCTGCGTATCAGCCTGGCCCTGGAAGAAGGGCGGCTGGAACAAAACCCTGTCCTGGAAGATCTTTTAACCCGGATGGACTCCAAAGGAACCCTGCACCTCATGGGACTTGTCTCTGACGGCGGGGGGCACAGCCTTCAGGAGCACCTGCACGGACTTCTGGATATCCTGGGCAATAAAAACGTCTCCAGGGTCATGGTGCATTGCTTCCTGGACGGACGCGACACTTCCCCTACTTCCGGGGCGCAGTTCGTGGCCCGCCTCCAGGAGTATATGCACTCATGCGGCACAGGCCGCATAGCAACGGTAATGGGCAGGTATTATGCCATGGACCGGGACAAAAGATGGGAGCGTACCCAGGAGGCCTACGACGCTCTTACCCTGGGTCAGGCGGAGCAGGTGCAAGATCCGGTGCAGGCCATCCAGGAATCCTACTCACGCGGTATTACCGATGAGTTTGTAAAGCCCATGGTGGTAACGGACAAAAATAATCATCCAGTTGGATGTCTTCAGGACAATGATGCAGTGCTTTTTTTCAACTTCAGGGCGGACAGGGCCAGGCAGCTTACCCAGGCTCTTTACCGCAGGGACTTTCAGGAATTCCCTCGCAGCAAGACACCGGATCTGTCTGTAGCCACCATGACCGAATACGACAAAAGCTTCGGCCTTCCTGTACTTTTTCCACCGGAAAATCTGCAGAACATACTGGGAGAAGTTCTCTCCGAAAACTCCATTACTCAGCTGCGTATCGCAGAAACAGAAAAATACGCCCATGTGACATATTTTTTCAACGGCGGCCGGGAAGAACCTTTCCCGGGAGAGGACCGTATACTCATGCCTTCCCCGAGGGAAGTGCCGACTTATTACCACAAACCTGAAATGAGTGCTTACGAGGTGACAGAAAAACTGTGCAGCCTTATCCGGCAGGATCAATACAGCCTCTATGTCTGTAATCTTGCCAACCTGGACATGGTGGGACATACCGGCAACATCCACGCAGCAGTCAGGGCCTGCGAAGCAGTGGACAGGTGCGCCGGATCTATCCTGGAAGCAGTTCTGGAAAAAAGCGGGATCCTTTTGCTCACATCGGATCACGGCAACTCCGAAGACATGCTGGCTGAAGACGGCAGCCCCAAAACCGCACACAGCACCAATCCTGTTCCTTTATGCCTGGTGAACTGTCCGGAACACGAACTGCGCCGGGAGGGCATACTTGCAGACATCGCCCCCACAATCCTGGACCTGTGGTCTATAGACCTTCCTCATGAAATGAACGGCAAAAGTCTTCTCTATAAGGAGAAATAAATGAGCGAACAGCAAAGCTTTGTACCCCCTGTAAGGCCTGTGGGAATGGAACTGGTAATGTTTTACCCCTGTCCGTACTGCGGACGAAACGTTCCCCTGCTGGCGCCAACGGAAGCATCCATGGGAAGCTGCGACTTCTGCCGCAAGCAGTTTCCACTGGTACCCATAGACAATACAACGGTACAGTATCTCAAGCTTATCCTGGACAACGGTCAAGCCGCCATTGATCCGGAATACGTCTGAACTTGCGAGCTAAAAGCACCTTGCCCGGGCATACCCGGGAG
>PWGS01000049.1 GCA_003554505.1 Desulfonatronospira sp.
CAGACAGAGCAGCCTTTTCCAACATATTGGGAGAGCGGTTTCCCTTCGTCGTCTCGCAATCCGCACTACGCCCCGAATTCCGCGCGCCTGTTGAAAATTGTGGACGTGTGGGCCTGACAGTCATCAACCCGACAGGCGGCGCGACCCCCACACCGGCCCCGACACCGACACCGGCCCCGACACCGCAGAGCCCCTCGCCCCAGCAGGATACAGGGTTCAACCCACCGGGGTTCGGGGGCGCAGAACCCGGAGATATTAACAACCCGACACCCGGACAGGGCGGCACCGCACCCGGACTGCAAGAGGGTTTTGCGGGCGGCAATCGTGGCGGGCGTGGCAATAGTGGCGAGCGTGGCAATAGTGGCGTTACTGACTAAAGGCAACGACCGCGACGAGCGGTCGTTGCCCTTAGCGGCCCTCTGCTGAGGGGTCTGATGGGAAAAAAGACGCTTGTTTTGGTATCGGGCGCAGTGCTTTTGCTGCTGGTCGCATTGGTGCGGCTGTCAGACCCTTCAGCTGTGCAACAAGTGCGACTGGCTTATTTTGATTACCTGCAACGGCTTATGCCGCGCGAGGCTGCAGATTTGCCAGTGCGCGTGGTGGATATTGACGAGGCATCGCTTGCCGATTTAGGCCAATGGCCTTGGCCACGCCATGTTCTGGCACAACTGGTCGACAACCTGGCCGCGGCTGGAGCGGTCGCGATCGTCTTCGATGTGATCTTTGCCGAACCAGACCGATTGTCCTTGGCCAATATGACACGCGATCCGGCCCTGTCGCAGTGGCTTGAGCAATCCGGCATTTCCTCTGGCCTCAATCTTCCCGACAACGACCTTCTGTTCGCCGAAGCCATGCAGGGGCGCAACGTCGTTCTGGGAGTGGCCGACATACGCCAAGGGGGCGCGGCAGGCTATCGGCTGAAATCTGGCGCGGTGGAAATCGGCCTTGCGCCCGCCAGCGCCCTGCCACGGGCCAATGCGCTGACGGGTTTAGTGCCGATGTTGGCAGAGGCAAGCGCGGGCATTGGCAGTATCAGCACCAACCCCCATGAGCGGTTTGGCGTGGTGCGCGCCGTACCTGTGATGTGGCGCAGCGAAATTGGCCTCTTGCCCGCGCTCTCTGTCGAAGCGCTGCGCGTGGCCTTGGGGCAATCCACTTTTATTCTGACGGGATCAGGCACAACTGAAGGCATTGTGGAGGGGTTGCGCATTGGCGCGTTTGACGTTCCCACAACATCCGATGGCCTGTTTACTGTGCATTTCCGTCCCGATGATCCTACGCTTTATGTCTCTGCCCATCAGGTGCTGGCCGCCGCGCCTGATCTGATCCCGCTTCTGGAAGGGCATATTGTGCTGGTGGGCACATCTGCCGCGGGACTATTGGATATTCGTACCACCCCGCTGGGCGAAAGCGTGCCGGGTGTGTCAATCCATGCGCAGATTATAGAACAGATTTTGCTGGGCGATTTCCTTTATCGTAGTGATCTGACAATCGGGGCAGAGTTTCTCAGTTTTTTCGTGTTGGGCGGGGTGGTGCTGGCGGTAATAGCCAATTTCGGGCCAATTCCCTCGCTTGCCTCTGGTCTTACGGGGGCAGGGCTGACAACGGCAACCAGTTGGTTGGCCTTTCGCGATTATGGCATCCAGTTTGACGCGACTTTCCCCATGTTGGGGGGGCTTGTACTGTTTGGCAGTGTCTTTGCATTGCAATATATCGTGGCCGACCGCGAAAAGCGGATCATTCGGCGATCTTTCGCTCAATATGTTTCGCCTGAAATTTTGGCCGATATTGAAAGCAAGGGTTATGATCTGAAGCTGGGCGGAGTAGAGCAAGACATCGCGGTCATGTTCGCAGATATTCGCAATTTTACGCCTCTTAGCGAAACCATGCAGCCCACAGAGCTTGTGGCGTTGTTGAACGAATTGTTTACCGACCTGGGCTCAAATATTCTACAAAACCAAGGAACGATAGACAAATTTATTGGTGATGCGCTTATGGCCTTCTGGAATGCGCCCATACCGACAGAGGGTTATCAGCGCAAAGCCTGCATGGCGGCTATAGGTATGCGCGCGGCGATAAGTGCTTTGAATATCCGCAAAGGGCTTGTGCCAGACACCCCGATCGCCATGGCAATTGGCCTTAGCTCCGGCCTTGCTTGCGTTGGCAATATCGGATCGCGCGACAGGTTCAATTACTCCGCCATTGGCGATACCGTCAATCGTGCAGCACGGGTGGAAACCAGTTGTCGTCATATCGGCTGCGATCTGCTTGTGTCTGACGATATTGTCACTGGCGCTGGCGATCTTGCGTTTCTCATGGCCGGGCGCATCGCGCTCAAAGGCCAATCCGGGCGCGCGGCGGTTCATGTGCTGGTTGGCGATGCGACGCTCGCGAAAAGCCCCGAATTTATTGCCTTGGCCGAATCCCACGTTGAACTACTGGATCAGCTGTCACGCCCCGAAGCAGAATTCGCCGCAATCTTGGCCCAATGCCAAAGGCGCGCGGCCCGCGTAGATACAAAGCTTGGTGAATTTTATGATCGCATCTCGCAGCGCCGCGAAGATTTCCAACGAATCCTATAACCTGTCCCTCAAACCTAACAAGCCTTTATTTTCAGCACAGTTGGGGTGCAAATGCCGCAGGCTTATGCGCCCATATTGACAAATAAAAACCTTGGGCGCAGATTGTTCTCGACACATTTGTATGAATTATCGTCGAGTGTTTGCGCCGCACCTTCCCAAGGGGAATTCATGGGCTTTCTCAATACCGGAACCACCGGAACCTCTTCACACAAAAATAATGAAGTGAATCCAATTGCGGATTATCTGAAGAGCCTGCATGAACGCTTGTTACCCCTGTCCGATGGCAAGATTGCTACCTATATTCCCGAACTGGCCAAGGCAAACCCGCAGGATTTTGGCATCTGCCTTGTCACGATAGATGGTCAGATTTACACGGCCGGGGCGTATGATCGGCAATTCACAATTCAATCCATGTCCAAACCCTTTGCCTATGGCTTGGCGTTACGTGAACACGGGCGCGATTATGTCACCCAGCGCGTTGGGGTAGAACCTACTGGAGAGGCGTTTAACTCCATCATTCTGGATGAAGAATTCAACCGCCCATTTAACCCGATGGTCAATGCCGGGGCGATTGCTGTCGCAGGCATGGTGCCCGGCCCCAATCGCGAAACCCGCTGGGCGGAAATGACGCGCCTGTTTTCCCCTCTGGCCGCGCGGCCTTTGGAAATGGATGAAGATGTCTTTGCGTCCGAGCGCAATACGGGCCATAGAAATCGCGCGATTGCTTATATGATGCTAAACACCGGCATGATTACCGATGCGCCAGAAGATGTGCTGGATCTCTATTTCCGCCAATGCTCTATGCTGGTGACATGCCAGGATATGGCCATGATGGCTGCTACACTGGCAAATAGCGGCATAAACCCGGCAACCGGCAATAAGGTTTTCGGCCCCGACCAGACGCGCGAGGTACTGACAGTAATGAGCACCTGCGGCATGTATGATTATGCAGGCCAATGGGCGTTTGATGTGGGCCTGCCTGCGAAAAGCGGTGTTTCGGGGGGGGTTTTTGCGGTCATTCCGGGGCAGGCAGGGATTGCAGTCTATTCCCCTCCGTTGGATCGCTGCGGCAATAGCGTGCGCGGGGTCGAAGCCTTCAAACGGATTGCGCAGGATTTCAAATTGCACGGGTTTGAAATCCGCCCCATGAGTCCGGCTGTTATTCGCAATGTCTATACTGCGGCCGAGATCAGCTCCAAGCGGGCGCGGTCGCGCGCAGAGCGGTCCATCCTTTCGCATGAAGGCCAACGGATCATCGTTATTGAAGTACAAGGCGCCCTATTCTTCGGGTCAACAGAGTATCTTATTCGTAAGATTTCCGCATCTGTGGCGCAGCGCGATGTTATTATCATCGACCTAAAGCGCGTGCGCCACGCAGATAGCGCAGCTGTCGGGTTGTTGCGGCAGATGTGCCGGACTTTTGGCCAGATCACCTGCAAGCTGGTTTTCGTTAATCTTGCAAAAGGTGGCGCGCTGGATGGGCTGCGCGACATGCTGGAAGAAACTGCCGCGCAGGGCCGTATAACCCTGTTTGAAACCGTGGATAGCGCTCTTGAACAAGCAGAAAGCACGCTTCTTGCGCTGTTTGGTGATGCCACGGCCTCCAGCAAATACGCGCTGCACCGGCTAGAGCTGTTTGCAGGGCTGGAGGCAGAGGAATACAAACTTCTGGAAGGTGAATTGAACGCCTTTCAATTTGCACCCGGCGATCAGATCATCCGCGAAGGTGATCCGGCCAATGCGCTGTTCATCATCGCGCGCGGCTCTGTCAGCATATCGGTAAAGCTGGCAAACGGGCAAAGGCGGCGCGTTGGCTCTGCCGGGCCAGGGCTGTCCATTGGCGAGACGGCACTTGTCGAGGGGGGCGCGCGCACGGCAGATGTTTTCGCCGATGAGCATGTCATCTGCTACGCAATTTCGGTAGAGCGCCTGCATGCGCTGGATACCCGCCATCCGGGGATCATGCGCAAAATTCTGGCCAATCTGGTAAAGATTCTGGCAGATCGGTTGCGGCTGGCCAATGCAGAAATCCGCAAACTGGAATAACGCCCAGTGTCACGCCCGCAGCAATACCCACAGCATCAGCACATATGTCAGATGGTGCAAAACCTGATCCAACCCGAACAGATACCAATATTCAACCCGCTCTATCCCGAAACGCAGTTTTGATTGCGCCTGCTCTTTGCCCCAATCAATATGATAATGCAAAACCCCTTCCAGCGCGATCAGGCCCAGCACCATCCATAAACCTGCCCCAAGGCCCAAAAGCACCGGCACACTGGCCGCCATATGCGTTGCGGCATGATATATCCCGCCCGCATGGCCATATTTTCCCTTGTTTTGCAGCATATATCTGGTCTGCAAAAGGTAGTCGGCAATGTAATGTTTGATCAGTAACGCGCCAATCCCAATCAGCAAGATGTCTGATGTTATCTGCAAAAGCGCGCTCCTTTTGGTAAAGCCACCGGATGGCCTTGGATATGGTCACTTTATGGTGGCCCTGAATAGATTTCCAGCTTTGCCCCACCAAAGGGGCATAGCTTATGTTGATACTCGGCTTGCCCCGCCAAAACGGCATCGGGGCTGACGGCTATGACCAATTTGGCCGCCAGATCGCGGGCCAGCCGTGCCTCCAGGGCAAGGCCCAGGGCCGGTTTGCGTCTGGCTTCCCTTTGCAGAGCGTCACTTTTCCACTCAACAAGCTCTGCCCCTGCGCTGGCCCGTATGGTGGCGGAAGCAGGCGTGCCAGTGATATAGGCAATCTCACCAATGAACATAGGCCCATGCAGGATAAATATGCTTTCACCTTTTTCGGCAACCAGTGCACCGGATGTCACAAAATACAGCTTGTCGGGGATTATGCCTTCCTGGGTGAGAACTGTTTCTGTTGTCAGCCTATGGCACTGCCCCAGACGCATAAGCCGCCGAAATTGCCCCGGCTCTATCGCGCCCATTGCCTGATATATCGGTATCATATCGGCTTTGAGCAGGATTTGCGAACGGTCAAGCAGCAAACGGATCAGCCCATAAAAGGTGGAAAGGCCAATCGCCGCACTGATGAAGGCCGCCTCATAAAGCGGCGGGGCCACAATTGTCAGGTAATAGCCGATATACAATCCTGTTCCGAGGATCAGGATACACCGCAGCATGATCTGATTGCGAAAAAGCATTGCCGCAGCTTGTATGCCCCCCGCAAGCAAGACAAGGTTTGAGGGGGCGAGAAAAGTTGGCAAACTCTCCATAAAACTATTCCTTCCGAGGGGTATTTTTTGGGATAGCACGCCTTTCGCGGCAAAAGCACCCAAAAAGGGCGGCCATATCAGGGAAGGGTTTATTCCGGTGCTCGAATGTCCCGCTTTCGGTGCCATAGCCAGGGCAAAAGCCTCAGAAGGTGCCAACCGCACTTGCAGCTTTCCTGCTCAAGTCCGTCATGGCACGCTGCAGCGAGTTGCGGCGCGCTGGTGCTTGCGCGCCATGATCTCTGCAGCATAGGAGGCGCTCACGCCACATCACGGGTGTAGGATGTGATGATGCCGCCAAGTTGGCATCTGCGGCGTATCGGGCCATCACGGGCCGGACGGAAATCGACTTGCAGCACGTAGTTTCCGATGCCCCGCCCACGATGTGGGCGCTCGGTGTTGTAATGGCGCACCTAG
>PWGS01000109.1 GCA_003554505.1 Desulfonatronospira sp.
GTGCACATTATGTCCTTGGCCCATTTGGCCCTGATTGCGAATTGAAACGTTTCGGTGAACGTCTTTGCCAACGCGGCGGCAAAATAGCCAAAAAGCGTGCTATAGTCGCCGTGGCCCGGAAGCTGGCTGTATTGATGCACAGGCTGTGGGGGACCGGCGAGGTTTATGAACCATTCTATAACCAGCGAACACCCATGAAAAAGACAGCCTGATGAGATAATTTTTTTCCTGAATAACCCTTAACCGAGCAAACAAGAAAAAGGATTCGTTGTCATGCTAACCACAAGCCAAACCATTAACCAAGCCTGAATAAAAGTCCCGTCCGGAAGACTGCGTTTAGCGTCCAGGTCCAGTTGCTTGCCGGCAACACAAAGAGACCGTCGCAAAGGTGGCAGCTTCCAACATGAGGATTCCACAGTGCACCGGGCCTAATGGCAAAGGTCCATTAAGAGTGCGAATGGAAGCATGACTTATCGGGGCTCTCAATGGCTCGCAGGCAAATAAGGTGGTCCGCCACGGCGGACGTTGACAAGCCTTCTCATGGAAGGGATGCTGAGTGCCGGGGACATCTGGCTTTTGTCCTATGTCACGCGTCCAGACACCCTTCTTAGCGTGGTTCGCGTGACAACACTTTTTTTGCAGGCGCATCATGTAAGATTCAACTGCAACTAAATTGCGCCGCTTACTTTTTGATAGAGCTTTATCCTGTTGCATGCACCTGTTTTCTTCAGGATGCTCCGCAAGTGTGATTTTACAGTGTTTGGGGAGATAAAGAGACTCTCAGCCGTTTCAATATTGGTCAAACCCTGCATAATCATGCCCAGCACCTGGAGTTCCCGATCTGTAAGGTCATATTTTTCTTTAATATTCATGTCCAACCATGCATCGCCATGGGAGCTGAAACCCTCAGGCATCAATTCCATCAAAAAAGTCTTCCGGTCAGATCCCAGGCTGTTTTCTGCCTGTTTGACACGGATAGCGAATTTTTTCAGTGAGGGAGAATAAAGATTTAAAGAGCAAATGCGGGATGGACTGGAAAAGACGCCAGTCAGGGAAACGATATCTTTAATAAACTTATCGAGGTCCAAACGCTTGTGGAGAAGGGCCGCGACCATCTCTCTCGCAGCCATGTTGGAAAATAGGACAGAAAAGTCTTCATCAAAGAGTATTATCCCAGCAGGATTTTCCTTCATACAAAAATGATACAGATGCTGCCCTTCCAAAGCCCTTTGCAGGGCAAGGTGCAGAGACAACTGTCCTGCCAGGAACCTGGTGAGAAGCTCCAGATGACTTCTTGTATCCTGATCGAACTTTTCATTTTTGGGCTTATAAAGTCCGATGCCTCCCAAAAGCCTTCCCTTGCCTGTCAAGGATACAATAGTTTCGTGATAAACTCCCTGTGCCTTTAAAAAATCATTGTAGTATTCGGTTCGTTCAAAATCTTTCAGAGACATGACATCGGTGATGTACATGACCGGATTTTGCAAGTATTTCTTCCGGGGAAGGTTGCGGGGATGAAAAATATCTTTGTTTTGGAAGTGCGTTACATAACTGTCTATTGCCCTGGATTCCACGTTGAGGGCTATGGGATCAAAGAGGTAGCCTTGAGAGTCTATCAGAAAAAATGTCGATTGTTCCAGGTTGAACAGTTCCGCGAGGGAAAACAGGACCTGTTGCCTTAAGTTGTCGGCATGGGCCATGCTCTCAAAAAAACTGATTATTCTTTTTTGCTTCTTATTAATTCTGCCCACGTCTGCAACCCTCAAAAATTCATCAGCCTGGACTCCCTGGAAACTGCTCTCCTGGATTATTTTTCAGGATTTGTTTTCATGTCAAGATCAATACACTACAAAAATTGTGAAAAATCAATCCTGAACCTCCATTTTTTGTCAGATCAAATCACCCAAAAGGGTTAGATTCGAAAAAAAATCAGCCAGACAGGCAATATCCGTTAAGTCGTGGAAATGCCAGGAAGACAGTGGGATTTAACTTCAAAATATGGATGCTGGCCTTTAAAAAGGTGCCATGACCCCCGCCAGCTCAAATCCGGGATCTCCTGCGCTGGACCATTTCCAGGGAGCTTGGCGCATACTACCAGTCTCACAGGATCGAGTTCCTGCCGCTTTTTTCCCCGGGTGGACTTAGTTGGCAAGATGGAGCAGGAATGGTGCAGGGATCAGTACCTGAGCGGCAACCTGCACAAAAAGGCTAAAAATCATCTGTTCCGCCAGCTTGGCAGGTTTCAGGCTACGGGGAGGTGATGAAGTCAGGTGTTAGCATTGAAGATATGTTTTAATACATAATGCTTGATCTTGGAGGGTAATAATTCAGGAGGTTTTCACGTTGGCTCATGGCAACCGGCCTATGGATTATTCTCAGGCCGGTACCCCCCCCTGAATGGTTACGGGTACAGGCTGTGGAGGCCTTGGGGCTGCAGATTTTACACGTTCTGTCATCGAAAGACTTTTATGACGCCGAGTTGGATTTTGCAGGGGGATCTAGCCTGAAATCTATGCTTGCCATGGCCTCCTCGGATCTCCCCGTTAACACGCTTGATCGTGCTGTAAAAAAGGAGAAAAAAATTGAAAAAGTATAACGTGAATTGCCAGGTGCTGTAAATCTGTTATGCAGTTTCCCATTTTGTATTATCTCTTACCTGTGAGGCAAACAATGATGTGCTTACCCACGTTGCTTAACAAGTCATATGTTAGTGCCGCTCTAATTATTTTTATTTTTATGATAACAGGATGTTCATTAGCTCCTGGTACAGTTCAGAGCAATCGCTTCGACTACAACGTCGCCCTGCAGAAAAGTGACAATGAGGAGATGATTGTCAACCTTGTGCGCGCCAGATACTCTGAACCATTGTACTTTCTGCAGACTGGATCAGTTACGTCTTCATTTTCCTATGCCTACAGTATGGGACTTGGCGCATCGTTTATGCGCAACTTCCAGGGTCCTGTGGCAGGGGCTGATACATATACCTCTTCCCTGGGTGCGGAATACGCTGAAAGGCCTACAGTGACTTATAATCCTCTCCAGGGAGAGACTGCAGTCAGGCAGTTACAGGTGGAAATGAGCCTGGGCAACTTTCTTATCCTGACCCGCATGGGGTACAGCATCGAGTCCCTCCTGTGGACAACCGTAACCCGCATCGGCAACCTGAACAATATAAGTGAAGATATCGGTACAGGAGAGTTCAGCCGGGCAAAGTATCCTGAATTTCTTGAGTTCGCAGGTCTCCTGCGCACGCTGCAGAAGCGGGGGGATCTGGAGTTTATCGACCTGGATGTCGAAGAAAGGAGAGCAGAATCACTGACCATGCAGCTGCGGTTTATCGACCAGGAGGAAGCGAAGGCTGTTGAAGATCTGCTGGGAATAAAGGCGGAGAGCATTTATCTGCCTGACGGGTCGCTGGTTGCCGAAATAGAATTGACAACTTTACGGGATCTGGCCCTTTTGAGGGAGAAAAACCAGGATCATCCCCGGGTGCCGATAAAACTCAAAAGCTTTTTTGAAATGGTTGTCGGTCTTTCCAGCCAGGTTCAGGTGCCTGAGGAAAAGCAGGAAAAGGGGATCGTCAGGACCGTGGCTGCTATTGATGAAGATTTGATGCAGGTTGGAGGCCTGCACACGGGCCTTATCCGTGTCAAAAGCAAAACAGTCCGCCCTGTGGACAGCTATGTGGCGGTGCCTTATCGAAACCGCTGGTACTATATCGATGACACAGACTTGAGATCCAAGGCCTACATGATGCTTCTGGGATCGATTTTTTCTCTGCAGTCCGGGGACCTGCAGCCCATGACCCCGCTTTTGACCCTCCCGGCATCCAACTGATGACCCTGGTTCATTTTTGGGCAAACTTAATTTGAATCAACAGCACTTCAATCAAAAAGGCAAGAGATAATGAAAGCATTTCATACCGTTTTTCTGTGTGCTGTGTGTCTGCTGCTGATGCAGCCTGGATCTGCTCTTTTTGCAGATGAAGGGAATTCTGATGCGCAGGAGTTGAAGGTTGATGCAGAGTTTGAAACTGGTAAGCTGTACCGCAAAGGCAAATTCAATATCCTGGAGCTAAGCGGCAGCTACCGTGAAATGGGCCGCCAGTACGGAGCTCTTCTAAAAGATGAACTGAACGCCTTTTACCGCAAGGCTGTTGAGGAGTATTTCATTAAGGAGCGCGGCAAAACCAGGGGAAGGCTGGAAACCATTGCCCGGGCTGTTTATGATCCTTATCCAGCCAGGTATAAAGAAATAATTCAGGGTATGGCCGAAACATCAGGTCTGGGAAAGAATAAGCAGATCCTTCTCAATGCTGTGGAGTGGTATCCGAAGCTAGGTCACCTGAAATACGGAGGGTGCTCTGCAATAGCAGCCTGGGGTCCTTATACATCCAATAACTCCCTGATTATAGGCAGAAACAATGACGATGATGTCCTGTACAGGGACTTTGCCCGTTTTCTGACAGTTGCCGTTTTCAAGCCTGGAGATGGAGGGCATTCTGCAGCCGTTATCAACTATGCAGGCGCGGTCTATAACCCAACAGGCATGAACAGTCAGGGACTTTTTGTGGAAATGAACGCAGGGCCATGGATGGGTTTTTCCTTGAATCGAACCTCGATTTTCACAACCCTTTTTTCCATTCTCCAGGACTATGCTTCGGTCTCCGAGGCTGATCCTGCATTCAGATCCATTCTCCCCAACCTGTCCTCCATCATTACTGTGGCCGACCGGGAAGAGGCGACCTGCTATGAAAGCTCGCTTTATGACACCCGCAGGGCAGATCCTGAGACAAAAGGACTGGTGGCAGCAACAAATCACTTTGTTAAACCGGGCTGGAATATTGCCTGGACCGAGGAGGCCTTGAGCAATATGAGCCTGACCAGGCGGAACAATCTTCTGGCTTTAGCGGAAAAGTTCAGAGGAGAGTTTAACCCAGGGGCGATGATGGATGTTCTGGACACCACTATTGATCATGGCGGAGCCACGGTAGATGAGACGATTTACCAGGTTGTCGCTGAACCCGAAAGCCTGACCATCTGGCTCAAAGCCCCTGGAATCCAGGACTGGACCAGGATACCACTGGCCCAGATTTTCGGGGAATAGTCCGGGTCAGGCTCTCAAAGATCTCTACCATCAGGAGGTACAAAGATGAACTGTATAAGATTGACCGTCTGCTTATTCGTGACCCTGCTTTTGCTGACCAGCCCAGCCTGGGGGGAAGAACCGGATTCCCTGGACAGCAGCCTTGCTCCCTACCTTGAGGAGTACAGCCTGCCCGCCCTGGCGGCAGCCGTGATCAAGAACGGGGAAATGGTTGCTGCGGGAGCGACCGGGCTGCGCCGTATTGACGATAATATTCCTGTCACCATAGACGACCGCTTTCATCTCGGTTCGGACACCAAGGCCATGACCGTCCTTCTTGCGGCCATGCTTATAGAGAGCCGCAACGAGCTGCAGTGGGATTCAACCCTGGAGGATATTTTTCCTGAGCTTTCCATGTACCCGGCCTTAGCCCGGACCACGGTCCAGCAGCTCATGTCCCACACCAGCGGCCTGCCCGGTGACAACCAGGAGGTCATGCAGCTGTATTTCAATGCCATATTACAGGAAGGCAACCTGGACGAGATCCGCTACTGGATGCTGCAGCAGTGGAGCAGCAAAGAGGATTTTCACGGCAAAGCGGGTGAATTCGACTATTCAAATATGGGCTACACTTTCCTGGGGGCAGTGCTGGAGCGGGTTGCAGAGCGGACCTGGGAAGAGCTGGTAACTGAAAAAGTATTTGATGCGTTGAATCTGCACTCCGCCGGCCTCGGCCCCCAGGCATCCCGTGGCAGGACAGATGCAGCCATGCCTCACGTTCTGGAGAACAAAGAGCCGAAAGCCATTCTGGGAGGACACAATGCTGACGTTCCGGCCTTTATTGGTCCGGCCGGAGTTGTGCACATGTCTGTTCTGGACTTTGCTGCCTGGGCCGGCTGGAATGCAGGACAGGGCAAACGGGGACCTGAACTGGTACAGCCCGGGACCCTGGAAAAGCTTCATCAATGGGTGGTGAAAATGCCTGACAAGGAAGATCCTCCACCCGGTACACCCCCGGGAGGCAGATATGCCCTTGGCTGGGGCGAGCTTGACGTGGACTGGGCAGAGCGTGCCCTGCTTTATCACGGCGGTTCCA
>PWGS01000130.1 GCA_003554505.1 Desulfonatronospira sp.
CTTCATCAGGTAAGTCACGGCTCGACATATTCTTTCTCCTGCTCAAAAATAAACTCAGCCGGTTCTGTGTCATCCTGCCCCGGAGCACCCAGGCGGGCGAAAATCAGGTACCCGGTATGTGCAACCATGCGGTCCTCCGGCCGCAGGCGCTCAGGTACCGGCTTGTAGCGCCTTACGATGATTTCCAGCACTTCCACGGAACCAAAGGGGCCCTCCTGCATGGCCGATAAAAGACTGCTCACCTGATTCACGGTGGGCAGCAAGAACCCCACCGGAGCACCGGGGATTAAAGCCCCGGGGATATGCTCCAGGTACTCCCAGGGGGTGCGTACGTCCAGAAAGAGAGCATCCGCCTTTTCAATGCCGAATCCCTGCTCGATATCCCCGTCTGTGATCTGTACCCTTGACTCCAGCCCGATTTTTTCCAGGTTCTCCCTGCACAGGGAGGCAAACTCCTCCCTTCGCTCAAAAGAATAAACCCGCCCCGAATCCCCGGCAAACCAGGCCAGAGCCGTGGTCAGGGCCCCGGACCCGCACCCGGCCTCTATAATCCTGCATCCAGGACCTATGCCCAGCTTGACGATTATATATCCGATATCCTTGGGATATATAATCTGAGTACGGCGCTTGACCGATTTGATGAGATCGTACAGAGTGGGCTTGAGCACGGTATATGCCCTGCCCAGGTGTGTATACACCACAGCCCCGTATCCCTGGTGCACTACATTTTGCATTTGAAGCTGACCGTCATTGGTGTTAAGAACATCATCTGTCTGCAATACACGAAAGTAACGCTTGCCCTTGGGGCTGACCAGCATTACCAGTTGTCCTGGTTCAATCATTAATTATCCTCCGGGTTGACTCGGATCTGAGACTATTGAAATATTTATCTGCAGACTTTAATCACCACTAGCAGGCCTTCACAGGGGGTGCGCTTTCAGGCAGAAAATCATCCGTTAAACTTTAACCCCATGAATCATAATCCATAACCCCGACAACCATTATGCCCTGTTTTATATATGATCTCAAGACTGTAGATCCGGACCGCATATCCACAGGAGGCCACGCCCTGAATGGCTGATTACCTGTTTGGACCGGTCATGTCGTCCAGGCTGGGCAGATCCCTGGGCATCGACCTGCTGGGAGACCGGATATGCTCTTTCGACTGCCTGTACTGCGAATCAGGCCCTACTCTGAAAAAAACCATGACCAGGCAGGAGTATGCAGATCCCGGGGCAATCCTGGCCGAACTGGAAAGGTGGCTGCGTGACAACCAGGGCGATAAGCCGGATCATATCACCCTGGGGGGAGAGGGCGAACCCTGCCTCAACCTGCAGCTGGGTAAAATCATCCGGGACATAAAAAAAATCCAGCCGGACATTCCCCTGGCCGTCCTGACCAATTCCTCACTGCTGGGAGACCATCAGGTTCTAGAGGAGCTGGGGAGTGCAGACGTGGTATTACCCTCTCTGGACACATTGGTCCAGGAGGAGTTTATTCGTCTCAACCGGCCCTGTGCCGGCCTGGATATCCAGGAAATCGCCGGGGGCCTTGAAACTTTCTGCAAAGAATTTTCAGGAAGGGTCCTGCTTGAGATCCTTCTGGTCCCGGGAATAAACGACTCCCGGGAGAACATGGAAAAAATCACCGCTTTTTTAAAAAACCTGGACCATGAACGGGTGGACCTGACGGTAATGAGCAGGCCCGGCGCACACATGCAGCTCAAAACACCGGATCATGAGACCCTGCACAGATGGCAAAGAGCCCTGCACACCCCCCCGGCAAGGGCAGAGAAGGGCATGGAGCCCGGCACCACGGGCAGAGCTGCAAGCGCTTCGACCATAATGGATTCCATCCGCCGCCGGCCCCAGACTCTGGAGCAGCTCTGCAGCGCCCTGGGCAGCGCCCCGGAAGAAACCTCTGCAGTGCTCCACCGGCTGGGCCGGGAACAAAAAGTCCGTGCCCTGGGGCACAGAAAAGAAAAATTTTATACCTTAAAGGAATTTTAAATGAGTAATGCCAAAAAAAGAAAGAGAAAGATGTTTTTAAGCGTTCTGCCCGGAGAGCAGATCGAACTGGTCCTGGCCCTGGACGGGGTAATCCAGGAATACTACGTGGAGATGCTGGGGCAGATCAAGACCAAGGGCAATATCTACAAAGGCAAGATTCACAATATCGACCAGGCCCTGCAGGCCGCGTTCATCAACTACGGAACAGGCAAAAACGGTTTTTTGCAGGTGGATGAGGTTCACCCGGAATACTACCAGGCGGAAGTAAAACCGGGCAAAGGGCACAAGTACCCTCCCCTGCAGAAGGTCCTCAAGCCCGGCCAGGAGCTCCTGGTCCAGGTGGTCAAGGAGCCCACCGGTACTAAGGGCGCCTTTCTTACCACATACCTTTCCCTGCCCGGGCGCTATTTCGTGCTTACCCCCGGCCGGGAACAGCTGGGGATTTCCAGGAAAATAGAAGACGAAAAGGAAAGAGAGAGGCTCAAGGGCATCGTCCAGGAGCTCAAGCTGGACGAAGGCCTAGGGGTAATAGTCCGAACCGTCAGCGAGGGACAGAACAAGACATCCCTGTCCAGGGATCTGCAGTTTTTGAAGCGCCTGTGGAAGGAAGTACGCAAGAAAGGGGTGGCCGAGAAAACCCCTGCCCTTATTTACGAGGAAAAGGACCTGGCCTTCAGGGCTGTGCGCGATTACCTTACCGAGGATGTATCCGAGATCTGGGTGGACAATGAAGAGGTGGCCCAGCAGGTGCAGGAATTCGTTAGCCTGATATTTCCCAGACGCAAAAAAATGGTCCGCATCCACGGCGATCCTGAGAAGACCCTCATGGAACGCTTCAACCTGGAAAAGCAGATCAGCCAGATCTTTTCCAGGGAGGTGGAACTGCCGAGCGGGGGACGCTTGGTTTTCGACCAGACCGAAGCCCTCATGGCGGTGGATATCAACTCCGGCAAGATAGGCGGGGAAAAGGATTTCCGGGAAATGGCCTTCAAGACCAACCTGGAGGCAGCCGAAAATATCCCCAGACAGCTCATGCTGCGTGACGTGGGCGGCCAGATTGTCATAGACTTCATCGAGATGCGGGACAAAAAACATATTAGCCAGGTGGAAAAGGCTCTGCGTGCGGCCCTAAAGTCGGACAAGGCCCGCACGGATGTAAGCCGCATTTCCAGGTTCGGCCTGATCCAGCTGGTGCGCCAGAGACTGGGCATCTCCGCTTTGTCCGTCATCATGGAAGGCTGCCGGCACTGCCAGGGCACGGGAACCATCCGCAACCTGGAATGGCAGGCCCTGCAGGCCCAGAAGGAAATCTACCGCCTGCTGCGCAGGAAAAACTGTCCCTCTCCCCTGGAATTTCCGGTGGACCAGGATCTGGCCGTTTATCTCTTAAACCACAAAAAGGACAAACTGGTGCACATGGAACAGCAGTTCGACAACCAGGTGCTCATCACCCCCAGGGAGGGCTGAAGGCTTGTCCTTAAGGGTGCTTCTGCATATCTGCTGCGGTCCGTGCTCGGTGTACCCGGTGACTTCGCTTCTGGAGCAGGGCCATGAGGTAATGGGTTTTTTCTACAATCCAAACATCCAGCCTCTGCAGGAATACCTCAAAAGAAGAGAGGCCGCAGAGCAGGCTGCCGGCGAGCTGGGCATCAGAATAATTTTTCAGGACCAGGACGTGGATCCAAGGTTTTACCTGCGCCAGGTGGCCTTTCGCGAAGACAGAAGGTGCTTTCTGTGCCATCAGATGCGCCTGGAACGCACATTCTCTGCAGCCCGCAGGGGCGGCTTCGATTTTTTCTCCACCACCCTTATGTTCAGCAGAATGCAGCCTTTTGAACAGATCCGCGCCCTGGGCAAAACCCTGGAAACTGAAGGATGCCGCTTTCTGGACCAGGATTTCCGCGCAGGCTGGCAGCAGGGAACAAAAAAATCCAGGGCCATGGGGCTTTACCGCCAGAATTACTGCGGCTGCATCTACAGCGAATTCGAAAGATTCAAGAGCAGCCTGCCACAAAATGAACAGTAGTTTTTCATCGTTACTGTAAACCCCTTTGTACGGCTTATGCTGCTCTATATTCACGTTCCTTTCTGCCGCACAAAATGCGCCTACTGCGCTTTTGCCTCCCGGGAGTATACCCAGGAGCCCGCCGGTGTCTACCTGCGCCTTGTGCAGCAGGAGCTGGAGGTACGCAGCAGACAGGTACAGCACAGAAAAGTAAGCAGCATATACATCGGCGGCGGCACCCCCACTGTACTGCCCGTTGCATCCCTGGCCCGGATAGTGGACGCCGTATACAGGTACTTTGACCCCGTGCCTGGATGCGAATTCACCCTGGAGGCCAACCCGGAGAACATCCTGGAGATGGATGACCTGCAGGTCTTTTCCTCCATGGGTATAAACAGGATCAGCCTGGGGGTGCAGAGCCTGGATGACCAGCTCCTGGGCACCCTGAAGCGGGGCCACGATTCCAGGCAGGCCGTAAAAGCCGCCCGCATGATCCGCCAGGCCGGCTTTGCCGCACTGAGCCTGGATTTCATCTGGGGGATTCCCGGGCAGACCCTCAAGGGCTGGCTGGGTGAACTGGCTCATGCAGTTCATATTGCACCGGACCATCTGTCCTGCTACGGTCTGGGTCTTGAGCCGGGCACCAGGCTGACAGCCAGGATCCGGTCCGGGGAACTGGAAATGCCGGAAGAACGCACCCAGGCCGAAATGTATATGCACGGTGCCCAATACCTGGAGTCCTGCGGTTTTTTGCAGTATGAAATATCCAACTTCGCCCGCATTGGATACAGCTGCAAGCACAACCTGGGATACTGGGCCGGGGACCCCTTTCTGGGAGCAGGACCCTCGGCAGTATCCACAATAGACGGCACCAGGTGGCAAAACCCCTCGACAATCAGCGAATACCAGGCCCTGGGGGAAAAAAATTTCAGTGACCTGGAATTTGAAAGACTGTCTTACACCCGGAAAGTCAATGAACTGGTCATGCTTTCCCTGCGGACCTCCAGGGGGCTCAATCTGCATGATTACAAAAATCTCACAGGCCAGAGCTTCAGCCGCAGGTACGCCGGGGTAATCCAGGCTCTGCACCAGAACAACCTGATACGCATGGCCCACGGCTATCTGCGTCTCACCAGAAACGGCATGCTGGTCAGTGACAGCATCCTGGAAAAATTCATGGAGTAAAATTGCAACTATTCAGCACCTGCAGACGAAAAGCCAAGGGCCGGGGGTTCGGCAAACTGGGCGTAAACTGTCTGAGCGACGTAGGAAGCGTTAATCAAAACCGTTAAACACCCAACTTGATTCAAAGCATAATATAATTGAAGCTTTTATGGTTGAAAAAACTTGAAGAGGTTTTGATTTACGCTTCCTTGGAGCGAGTTTTTACGTCCTGTTTGCCGAATTTCCGGACCATTGGAGATCATATCATTAAGGTGAGCAGTTACGTAAAATTTTCAGAAAATTTTCCTTCCGGACATGAAATCATGAACAGCACAAACAAGATAACCACCGCCCGTGACTTTGCAGAAAAAAGACACAGCCTTTTGCGTCAAAGGATTGTATTCACCAACGGCTGTTTCGACCTTCTGCATGCCGGGCACGTGGACTACCTGGAAAAAGCGCGCTCCCTGGGGGATCTGCTGGTGGTGGGTGTAAACAGCGACTCATCAGTAAAACGCATCAAGCCGGGTCTTGGCCGCCCGGTGAATACCGAAACCGACCGGGCCAGGGTCCTGGCCGGCCTGGGCTGCGTGGATCAGGTAATCATCTTCGAAGAGGACACCCCGTAC
Organism: Desulfonatronospira sp.; assembly: GCA_003554505.1. Taxonomy (GTDB): domain Bacteria; phylum Desulfobacterota; class Desulfovibrionia; order Desulfovibrionales; family Desulfonatronovibrionaceae; genus Desulfonatronospira. The sequence continues at coordinate 5,808 of PWGS01000130.1, forward strand.
AGCCTCATAGAAAAGGTGCGCCCGCACATCCTGGTCAAGGGAGGGGACTGGCCCGTGGAAAAAATCGTCGGCCGGGATATTGTGCAGGGTCTTGGCGGAGAGGTGCTGAGCATCCCCTTTACCCGGGACTGCTCCACCACAGGGATCCTGGACAGGATCATCCATGCCTCCCAGGATGAATAGTTACGGTCAGTTTAGTCGCTTTTCGCAGCTATGTTCTTTTCCCCTCCTCGGTCTCCGGCCCTTCGTACTCTTTGCCTGCTGATAAAAAGACTTTTTGCAGGCATACCTGCCAGGTACTTGTCTTTTGCAAAACTTTTTGGCATCTTTGATAAAAAAGGAGAGAAAAGGAAATGCA
>PWGS01000012.1 GCA_003554505.1 Desulfonatronospira sp.
CTGTATAAAATTCTCCCGCCTGGTATGTTTGACACCCGCAGGTTATTTTTTTACTGGAAGCAAAAAATTATGGGAGAGTTTTATGATTTTGATCAATGAGCATTACAACAAACTGACCGCATCTTATCTTTTTGCCGACATTGCAAGACGGGTGCAGAAGTTTCAGGATGAAAACCAGGATAAGTCCATAATAAAGCTGGGCATTGGAGATGTCACCCTGCCTCTTCCTTCCGTGTGTGTTCAGGCCATGCACAGGGCAGTGGATGAGATGGCTGAAGCCGGGTCTTTCAGGGGATACGGCCCGGAACAGGGCTACGATTTTCTGCGGGAAAAGATTGCCCGGCACGATTTCCAGAAACGCGGGGCAGAGATTGCCCCTGACGAGATATTCATCAGCGATGGAGCCAAGTGCGACACAGGAAATATCCAGGAAATTTTCAGCACCGACGTCAAGGTGGCAGTACCGGATCCTGTTTACCCCGTATACGTGGATACCAACGTCATGGCCGGAAGGACCGGGGAAATGCAGGATGGCCGCTACAAGGGACTCGTCTACCTGGAATGCACCCCGGAAAACGGCTTTGTCCCTGAACTGCCCCGGGAAAAGGCGGACCTGATATACCTGTGCTACCCCAACAATCCTACCGGAGCGGGAATCACCAGGCAGGAACTGCAGAAGTGGGGGGACTACGCCCGGGACAACAAGGCCCTGATCCTGTTTGATGCCGCTTACGAGGCCTTTATCCGGGATGATGCCATGCCCCGCAGCATCTTTGAAATTCCCGGGGCCAGAGAAGTGGCCGTCGAATTCAGGAGCTTTTCCAAGACCGCGGGGTTCACCGGAACCAGGTGTGCATACACCGTGATCCCCAAAGACTGCCGGGCCTATGACAGCCAGGGTCAAAAGACCATGGTGCATGGCCTCTGGAACAGGCGGCACAACACCAAGTTCAACGGAGTGGCCTACCCTGTGCAGCGCGCTGCAGAAGCGGTCTACAGCCCGGAAGGACAGACTCAGGTCAAAAACAATATCGATTATTACCTGAGTAACGCCGGAATTATCCTCAAGGCCATGCAGGACCTGGGCTATGCATGCACCGGAGGGGAAAACTCTCCTTACATCTGGATTCAGAGCGGATCGGATTCCTGGAGCCTGTTCGACGATCTACTGAACAAGGCCGGCGTGGTGTGCACCCCGGGGACGGGTTTCGGCCCCTGCGGCCAGGGTTTTATCCGCATCAGCGCCTTCAACAGCCGGGAGAATGTACAGGAAGCCATGCAGAGGATCAGCAACGCCTTGTCATGATTTCTAAAGCAACGGACTGAAGATCTTGACCACTCCCTCGGTCATCCTTTTGTATACCGGCCGTCTTGACCACCAGGTCCGGCCGGCCTTGAAGGAGTTGTTTTTGTAGCCTTCCACCAGCATACTCAGTTCGTAGCTGAACTGCTGGTCAAAGATTATGCTGACCAGTTCCATGTTGAGATAAAAAGAACGGATGTCGAAGTTGGCCGAGCCCACGATGGCCAGGGAGTGGTCCATGGCAATAATTTTTGCATGCAGCATGCCCTCCCGGAAGAAATACACGTTGCCCCCGTTGCTTAAAACAACCCCGCAATAATATGCGCTGGCCTGATCCACAAGAAGGTGATCGCTTCTGTCGGGAACAATTATGTCCACTTCAACACCACGGGCCGAAGCCAGCCTGAGGGCCGTGATCAGGCCTTCATTGGGGATGAAGTAGGGTGAAACCACCGAGACCTTGCGCTGGGCGGAGTTGATGGCCTGAATAAGCAGATCCTGGAACCCGTAAGTAGGCCTGTCCGGCCCTGTAGGCACAACCTGTACCGCGGCCGTACCCTCGCTGGTTGATGGCGGATAGATATACGGATCTTCCAGCAGCTCCTGAGTCTCGTAAAACCAGTCCTCTACGAACACCGACTGCAGCTGTCTTACGGTAGGACCCTGTACCCGGGTCATGACGTCATGCCATTCCCCGGCCTTCTTGTGACCGAACCCGGGATCAACAATATTCTGTGAGCCCGTATACCCCACCTGGCCATCGATGACCGCCAGCTTTCTATGATTGCGGATATCCAGCCTGGCCAGCCGCATTCTAAGGGGATTGGCAGGGAGGGCATTGTGTACCTGTACTCCCTGGTCCTGCATCCACTTTCCCAGACCGGAAAACATGCCCGCGGATCCCACGGCATCCGCCAGAACCCTGCAAGTAACCCCTCTCCGTGCTGCCTGTCCCAGGGCATGGGCCACTCTTTGCCCTGTAAAATAGTCCCTGAATATATAGAAAAGAAGGTGCACATGGTTTTTGGCCTGCAGTATATCTGCGATCAAAGAATCAATGAATTCTTCAGTATCGACAATCAGCTTCATACGGTTGCTTCCAAGAAGCGGCAGTCCCCCGTGCTTTTCAGCCAGATGCACCAGGGTCTGGTGATCCGAATTTACCTGACACCCTTCAAAATCCGGTGTGGTCAGGTAACTGGAATTGGTCAGGTGAAAATTCCTGTGTTTTTTTATGCGGCGCGACAGCCTTGGACGGCTCAGGCCGTGTTCTTCCAGGAGCAGATACAGGATAAGCCCCGGCCAGGGCATTAAAAAAATCACCGCCAGCCAGGCCAGACATGTGGAGGGATTTTCCTGGCGCATTCCGATTACCGGAATCATACCCAGGCGGATAACCCACCCTCCAAGACTCCAGATCATGGATTCCGCCAGCATCACTGGGCCTCACTCGGATTGAGGTTAATCAATTTCCATCAGCAAACGAGTTTAAATCTATTCATGGTGGTGTGCGGTTGCAAATCTCAGCTGCAAGCTGCAGCTAAAAAAAAACCATCCCGGGGACTCCCGGGATGGTTTTTGCAAACTATGGAAAATCCCTTTTAGAAGCGGGATTCTCTTTTGGGCTTGGCAACGTTGACCTTGATGCTGCGCCCCCCGTAATCCTTGCCGTTAAGTGCTTCAATGGCTTCATCGGCACCGTTTTCCATCTCCACAAAACCAAAACCACGGGACCGGCCGGTCTCACGGTCTTCAATGATTTTGGCTGAACTTACTTCACCAAATTCGGCAAAAGAATCACGGAGTTGGGCCTCGGTTGTGCTCCAGGGCAGATTGCCCACGTACAGATTGGTCATAAAAAAAAGCTCCTAAAAAAGTAAAATAAATAATCATCAGCCCCAGGCTACACACTTTCAGCCTGACAACATAGACTAATGATCAACGCAGATGTCCTTTTAGTCCCGGCAGGCGATATATGCAAGCTTTTTCTGCACTTTTTTTTTATTTTTTTGAGGTAAGAATATCAGGCTATTAGCTTATGAAAATTGATTTTTTTGCCTTGTCATCAAACGGGGCATGATTTAAATTGACTTTTCTATATTACATTTAACAGATGTAAACAAAGTCGTAACTATTCAGCAGGGTTTGTGTCTGCTCATACTCTGGTAACGGGTATCGGTATCGGGGTGGAAAAAATCGAAAGGCGATGTCTTGCGGGACGTCTCCCAACATTTTCGATACCAATCCCGATACCGCCCCCGACAAAGACATTATCACAGGTAACACTTGCACAAAGTCTTGCTTTACCGTAGCCAGAAATCAGCTTGTGAAACAGTTGGCTCCAGCAGTTTTATCTTTTGCTTTATTTACTCTGTCTGTTGAACTTAACAAGGATATGGCCCGTATTCCAGACTCGGGACCGGGAGGAGATTATGTCCGAAAAAAAACCCGGACGGAACTTTCTAAAGGATTCCCTGAGAAAGCAAACCGACTTTTCCAGGACTGATCAGAACAGGGGCGTGCCTGCTCCCCCCCCGCAGAAGCCCTTTGATTCAACTCTTCACAGGGTGGCTTTGAGCACAGAGAAAGAGTGGAAGGGATATATAAAGGATCTCAGCCTGGACAGGATTATCTCCAGCCGTAAAAGCAGAAGAAAGTACTCGGACGAACCGCTGCAGATTCAGGAGCTTTCTTTTCTGTTGTGGGCAACTCAAGGCATTCGAAAGCAGAACAATGATTTTACAGCCCTGAGACATGTGCCTTCAGCCGGGGCCAGGCACAGCTTTGAAACCTATATATTCGCCCGCAATGTACGAGGGCTTGAACCGGCTCTCTATCGTTTTCTGCCTCAGGACAATGAACTGGTTCTTTTAAAGACCATCCCCAATATGACGGCAGACCTGTCCAGGGCGGCTTTCGGCCAGAAGTTCGTGGGTCTTGGTGCTGCCACCTTTGTATGGTCGTGCATACCATACCGCATGGAATGGAGGTACGGCCCCACAGCCTACAGGGTGATTCTCATGGATGCCGGGCACGTATGTCAAAATCTGTATCTGGCATGTGAGGCCATAGGAGCGGCCACCTGTGCTGTGGCCGCCTATGACCAGGAAGCAATGGATGAGCTGATAGGCCTGGATGGAGAAGAGGAGTTCGCCATTTATGCGGCACCGGTGGGCAAGGCTCTGACTATTCCAGACCTGATCTGAATACAGCCTGAACTCAAAAAGTTATTATTTCGTATCCCCTGTCCTGGTACCCTGCCATGCCCGGATGCCCGTACATGTCATCCAGAAGCGGCAAGCTTTGGTCCCGTGCAGACTCCAGGGTTTCCATCTTGTGGGAACATGCCCTGCAGACTCCATAAACCAGGTTTTTTTCTTTGACCTTTGACCATAGACCACTTAGAGGATGTTCGTCCCTGACGAGCTCGGGAATAAGTTTTGTGGCCGAGCCTTCCACCACTATTCCGGCTTCCTGTCCTTTTTCACTCATATCCAGGGCATTGAGAAGGACATGAATAAAACACATGGGATCACCGTTGAACACGAAAAGGACTGTTTTTCTCATAAAGCCTCCATTTTTATGCGACTTAAAAAATAAATTCAGATAAAAATTTACCGTTATTATTTTTAATATCTTTTAATCTTAACCGTCAAGCCTGGAAAAGTCAGGGCAAAAAAAAACCGAGTTATGCATGGATTTGATCACAACAGTTATGATTCCTGTTGCTTCTTATATTTTTTTATAATACTGGTTATCTCTGCGACACTTATTTATGCCTCAAAGGGGCTGGGTCTTCCGGCACCCACTTGCAGCTGGAAATCAGGTCTGGGTGGCACACACTCATATTTAATTTTTAACCTTTGCCATAAGCAGACTTCACTGCAAAAAACTAACCATTCGGAATTTCATGAAAACCTGGCTTGCTTCAATATTGATCTGCCCGGCCTGCCTGCCCCTGGAAAAGGGCCTGCAGCTGAAAGCAGACTCTCAGGAAGATGACGATGTTTTAGAAGGAACCCTCAACTGCCCGGAGTGCCTGAAAGAATATCCCATCCGGGAAGGCATCGCCATGGTGCACCCGCAGCAGGACACGATTAAAGATTCCACATCAAAATATGAGAACTCTTGCGTGGTTTCATCCTACCTCTGGAGTCACTACTGCGACCTGCTTGAAGACCCCGAGGGCAGCAGCGCCTACAAGGACTGGGCAAAGCTGATGCACCAGGATACCGGGGGCTGCCTGGACATGGGCTCAGCCGTGGGCAGATTTACCTTTGACATGGCCTCCAAATTTGACTTTGCCCTGGGCATAGATAGTTCCACGGCCTTTATCCGGGCGGCCAGGGAACTCATGAACAGGAGACAGATTCAATTTGAGCTTGTTCAGGAGGGTATTTTGTCCCGAAAAGAGACACTGACCCTGCCGGATGAATGGCAGACCAGAAACCTTGAGTTCATAGTGGCCGACGCCATGGCCCTGCCTTTCGCCACGGGCTCTTTTTCCGCCCTGGCCTCCCTGAATATGGTGGACAAACTGCCCCTGCCACTGCAACATCTGCAGGAAGCAGGGAGGCTGGCCCACAGGAAAAAGGTCCAGTTTCTGCTCTCAGACCCCTTTTCCTGGTCCGAGCAGAGCGCTGATCGCAAATACTGGCTGGGAGGCAAGCCCGAGGGAGACTTTTCCGGCTACGGTCTGGACAATATTGCCGGATGGCTTGAACGTCCCCGGGACAACCCCGGACCGGGATGGAATATCGAAAAAAAAGGTCACGTCTGGTGGAAAATCCGCACCCACCGCAATCACTACGAACTTATCCGCAGCTGCTACGTCAAGGCTTTCAGGTGATGACTGTTCA
>PWGS01000304.1 GCA_003554505.1 Desulfonatronospira sp.
AAACCATAAATATAGAGAAGGCGACAATTGGAAGGATAGCACTTAAAGGTATACTAATATACCAAATAAATTTATTGAAGACTGTTACATATAGTGAGACTGCTGCAATAGTAAACAATAATACAATAAATAGTCCTTTTAAAAATTTAATTCTCATTTATTCCACTCTCCCATCAATAATTTTAACTGTATCGCCTTTTTTAAATTGCATTATTCTAATTCACCTTCTGCGATTTTTTTGATATATTCTTTAAGTTCTTTTATCTCGTCATGAAGTTCTTTTAAGGTTGTTGCGTTGCTGTTCTTAGTTTGCTCCCTTACATAACCATTTAAACCGGCTTCAACAGTACCATAATAACCAACAACATCTTCTACCCAAGCACCATTTTTGCTTTTACGGTGCTTAACAAGTCTAAAACCAATATCACCTGGATGTTTTAAAAATGTGTACGTTTCATCTAAATCAATTCTTAGCATTATAATCTCTCCTTTTTAATTTTTTATAAATTGTTGTAACCTTCTACATAGTCATCGTATAAATGTTCAGGAAACCTGTATTTTCCATAGTATCTCTTAAGTTGTGCTGGACGTGCATATAAAATTGTGATAATCTTTTTTGTTCGGAAATTGTAAACCTCAATAAGACGATTGTTTTTTAAAACATGAAATTCCTTACCGTTTTCGTGTCCTTTATCCACCACGAATGTATGTACCCACTCACCTTTACCAAATTCATCATAATATTGTTGAAGGCGACTATCACGACCTATAATATGTTCTGTTTGTTTATCACTACCTTTAAACGTGTGTCTACCTAATACATTGAATTTTTTCACTTTATATACACATCCTCAAAACCATGAACGTCTAAAACTGCATGTACATAGTTTGCAATGTTTTCGTGAATAACACTTTTCCCTGCGATATTAAAAGTTACCTCAACTCGTTTTTTGTGAGATTTTAATGGTCTACCATCAAGAAACCTAAGTTCAATATTGTTAATACCGAAATGATAAACGTTAAACTTAAGTGTGAATTCGTTTGGTTTCGATAAGTACCCATCCTCTTTTGTAATTGAGAATACCTCATGCTCAATATTTACAAGCGCTTCAAGTATATTGTTGGTAAATTCAACTTGTGTGTCTATAAATTCATGACCCTGTCTGTAACCATTGTGCGCTTTTGTAGGTTTACACATGTCTAATATTTGTCGCACAGCTTCGACCTCATCTAAAGGCATAATGTTATCAAACTCATTAGTACCTTTTGTATTGTCGGAAAAAACTGTTAAGTTTGGTTGACTGTATTCGTTAATGCGATAAATTTTCTTTTGCATAATTGTATAAACCTCACTGTTTTATTTTTTGTGACTATACCTATTATAACATATAAATTGTAAAAAGTCAATGGTTTTTAAGTAATTAGATTAAACTTTATACAACCCCTTATATACTATATATAGCTATATATAACATACTATACTAATTATAGTTAGTTACATATTGCATACTGTACTAATTATAGTTAGTTATATAATGCATACTGTACTAATTATAGTTAGTTATATAGCCTCTATATACTATGTGTTAGTGATTTTTCTATAACTTTCCATAACCCTATGTTCACTATAATCACTTTCAAGTTTTGAAATGACTATATAATCATCCTTAGTTGCTTTTTGAATTGCAATACGCTTTAACACACTCAACTGTTCTTTTGTAAACACCCAACGTGTGTAAAGAAGGGTGTTTTCCCTAAAAACCTCTACATTATACATCGTATATCACCAACTTTCTAATACGAATACCACCGTATTTATTTTTTGTAACAATACATTTTAAATTGTTGAATAAACTTGATAATCGTCCTCTAAAGCCTCTTCAAAAATTGCATAATCAAACTCAATGTCATAATCAAAAACATATATCTCGTTTTTCCCAGTAGTAAGGTATAGTATTTTTATAGTCATAGTATCATAATCTATTTCCTCAATGTCTGTATCTACATAAAGTGTACCTTCCAACTCTAGGAAACGACTTTCCCAATCATAACCATTTCTCTTTAATTCAATATCAACACCTATGTTTTCCTTAATGATTTTAGTGATTTCATTTTCACTTTGAAACAATCTTTTATCAAGATTATCAAGTTCCTCTAAAACATCACTTACTCTAACTGTAATACATTTTTTAACTACATAAATATTGTAATAAAAGTCATTGGTATTAAAAATTTTAAAGTATTCAATTTCAACAAAATGATTATCGTGTGTTGTGTTGTTTAAGTAGTATACGGCTTGTCTTGCTTTTGTTGTCTCATGTCTAAATTTGTTTTCTTTTTCAAGGCGTGTTTCCAGGTCATCATCCTGTTTTACATCCTCTACTTTAACTGTACGGCTTCCCACCATTTTGTCTTCTTGTCTCATCATTGTTAAGTTGAGATGATTATCAAATTGCACCTTACCATACCCTTTGGCAAGCGTTTTAATTTTATTCAGTTTAAATTCTACCTCATTCATAGTATACCATTCCTTTCAAGAATATAATTTAATTTACCTTTTGCTGTTTCTATTCTACTTAATTCCTTAAAGTTATCTCTTGCTTCATCAATGATGTCGTGGATGTTTAAGTAAGAGCGCTCATCCTCAACAAAAACATCAAGCACTACATTCATCCTTTTTGTAGTTTCCTCTACATCCAATGAGTTACATTCGTAAATCATTGAAAACACAAACGCTTCTAAAGGGTGCGTGGTACTAAACACTACACCCTTATCATCGTAAACCTTAAGCACAACGCTTTGATTTTCCATTATTTTACCCCCTTGTATATTGTTTTGATTTTTTCTAAGGTTTCTATGATTTCATTTTCATCATCGGATGACACTACTTTTGACTGTAACTTTGCTATTTTTTTATAAGTTTCAGAGACTAAACTAACGTTGCTCATATAGTTTGTTGCAATGTCTATATACTTTTCTACAGCATTTGCACGTCCAATTGTGTTAGCTTTTGTTTTTAGTATGGTTTCCATTATTCCACCCCCTGTTCTTTGATGTCTACATAATTTCCGCAACCTCTACACGTATAAAGGGCGTCATGATTTTTACGGTTTCTATACCCAATTATACCATGTTCTGGACACACAACAACATATTTTGCATTTTCCTTGTACGCTTTTTCAAGTAGTTCACTGTGCGTTTTTCTTGAAGGTTCAGCACCTACCTCTTGTGCAATTTTTTTCCAGTAACGGTCATGACTGCTATACCCACGTCTTTCAGTATCAATTGCGTGTGCGATTTCATGTTTGATTATATCTAGAATTATGTATTCCTCAACGTCCTTGTAAACCTTACTAAATGTAATTGTTCTGTTGCGTGGTTGGCACTGCCCTAAAACCTTTTTACCGTTACTGAATTTGAATTTCCAGTTAAGGTTGTGTTTCCCTAGTAAACTATTAGCAATATCTCTAATTTCTTGTAATTCCATTTTCATCATCCTTTATCATTTTTTTATCTTACAATTATATACTAACACAAATACGCATAAATGTCAAGAACTTTTTGTGTAATAATTACCAACTGATTTTTTTGAACAGTTAAATGTATCATATAGAATGCCGTCTTTTATGAATGTTAGGTGATTTGCTACAGAAATGATGTAAACGCCTTTTGGTTTTAAAGACTGAAATTCTTTGATAGTGTATTTTTTCCCGTTTGGTTTCTTTGGCATAGGGTTTTTTACCCAACCTTTGGCCTTTAAATACGCCTCATAGATAAATTTTTCGTTGAGTACACCCTTGTGTTTTAGTGAAAACTCAGTAAGTCCTTTAACAGCCTCTTCCCATGTGATTTCTAGTGCACCACCAATTGCACGTGGAACACAATCTGCCGCTCTTTTTTTGTTCTTTGGATTGTGATTGTAATAAGTGAAGCTTTCAGTAGACATTCTTAATTCTTTCATACCCATTGTCATCATCCTTTATCTTTTTTTATCTTACATGCATATATTAACATATAATACATTAAATGTCAAGCCTTTTTTAATTAAATTCTTGACGGTTTATCACGCTCATCAAAACCGTACCGTGAGTGCCATTTTTCAAGCTTCATTATGTTTAGGTCTATCGTGTCTAAACCTTCACCACATGCCTCAATGACGTATTCTTTACCTTTGAAATCTACCAATACATCAATTGTATCTTGGAAGCTCAATTCTTTCACAAGTGCTTTGATTTTATCCTCACTCATACTCTCAAGAAACCAGTATTTGTCTCTTGTTAACGTCTTGTTGTGATATCTAATCATAGCCCTTGTAACGAATTGTGTTTTTCTGTTCATATAACCACCTCTTATCAATTTTATCTTACAATTATACAATACCAAACATTCAAGGAAATGTCAAGGAAAATTTAAAGAAAATGTCAAAGACCAACTTGTTCATCTCTATATACATAATACCAAAAAAGTTAATAAATGTCAAGTTTTTTATTTATAAAGTTTTCAAATTAAATTCTTGACATAATCAAAGAATTGTGGTATACTGTATTTAGATAAGTTGTTTGTGCGTACACGTGAGGGTACTCTTTGGTATCAAACAGTAACTTTTAAGGGTGCACTATAGTGATTATACTTTTAAGTAAGAAAACTCCCTCAAAACACATAAAATCTCTTTTAAAAAAAGGTTGACATTTGTTTGATTTTGTGGTATTATAGGGGTGTAAGATAAAAAATTAAGGGGGCGTTAGTACATGGCATTATATATGCTTGATAAATCAGACTTTAAAGATTTAGGTTTTGAACAAGTTATGAAATTAGGTCATAAGTTTATTGTTGTAAAGGAAATTGAAATTCTCGATAATTTTGTTTTTAGAGTTGAGGTAACTGATGAGCATGAACAAAATATTGAGTTGCCGGAAGAGGTCTTACTGTTCAAGGACGGTGGAATATATATAAGAGTAATAAGCAATGATGATTTTCATTATTATGCACTGGACGGTAATTTTTTCTAAGTTAAAAGGGTTGACAATTTAAGTAAAATATGGTATTATATGCGTGTAAGATAAAAAAATTAGGGGGCGTTACACATGGGACAATTTAATAAAATTACTATCAATTATGATGAATTTGGTGGAAGTATTATTGAGGACTTTACTGTTGACAATAACACTGATGAATTTGACATTATTTATATAATCGATAACCTAAAAAACTTTGAGAGTTTGAATGATGATTTAGACGTTGATACACTTAAAGAACAAGGGTATGATGAAATACCACTTTATGCAACTGTACATGGTACAATATCATTCAATATTGGAAAAGAACGTTGTCCTTGGGACAGTGGTAGGGCTGGAAAAGTGTTGTATAAGAAAAAAGCAAATATCAACCCTTTAAAGTTAAATGATATTGTAAACAACGATTTGTGGAAACTAACAAACGCATATAACGGTTTTGTTTATGAGGTTATTGTTCAAACTGTTTATATTGAGGAAACGCACTACACTATTGAGGACTGGGAAATGATAGACGGTGGCAATGGTTTTTTCATGGATGAGGTAGAGGACGCTGTGAACACATTTGCCGATATTTACGGTGTACACGAGGCGAATATTGACGATAAATCAATGACTTTTTAAAAAAAGGTTGACAATTTAAATAAAATATGTTATTGTGTGTTTGTAAGATAAAAAATATTATGAGGTGATTAAAGTGAAAAATGAAATTAAAGTTGACATTGACATTGAGCGCTTTGAAAGTATGATTATTGAAAAGGAAAAACACACGGTGGAACGTGCACACATTGTGGAAAATATCTTTGACGAGCTTATTAGCGAATTTGGTTTAAATTCTTTTATTGGTGACGTTTTATCTGATGATATGCAATACATTAAAAGAAAATTAAAAAGTTGTAACGATGATGAAATTAGAATGTACCTCGATGATTTAAAAGAAGCAATATCTTTCTTAATTCAAGACGCATATGATGACATTGATATAAGTTAAAAAAAAGTTGGAATTTTCCTTGACATTTTAATAAAAGTATGATATTATATACATGTAAGATAAAAAATTTGAAAGGATGATGAAAGTGAAAAAAACAATTAACAATTCTTATGAGTTTATTGATGAGTTTATTGCTCACAATAG
>PWGS01000291.1 GCA_003554505.1 Desulfonatronospira sp.
ACTTCGACGGAGACCAGATGGCGGTGCATGTGCCCTTGTCCATAGAGGCCAACGTGGAGTGCCGGGTGCTCATCATGTCCACCAACAACATACTTTCCCCGGCCAATGGCGAACCCGTCATTGTGCCGTCACAGGATATTGTTCTGGGGCTTTACTACCTGACGGTGGACCGTTCCATGCAGAAGGGGGAGGGCAAGATATTCTCCGACCCCGGAGAAGTCATCTGCGCCTATGATGCGGGGCATCTGGCTCTGCATGCCAGGATAAAGGTGCGTATTGACGGGGAGCTGCACGACACGACCACAGGCAGAATCATCGTAAATGGCCTTTTGCCGGAGAACGTGCCCTTTTCCCTGGTGAACTGCATTCTAAACAAAAAGAACATCGGCCGGCTGGTGGGCAACACCTACCGCTGGGCCGGGACCAAGGCCACGGTCATTCTCTGCGACCGCATAAAGGACCTGGGTTACGAGTACTCCACCCTGGCCGGTATAACCATCGGGGTTAAGGACCTGACCATTCCCGAGCAAAAGAAGACCATAATCGCTACTTCCCAGGAAACAATCAGCGAGATCGAGCGCCAGTACAACGAGGGCATCATCACCCGGACCGAGAAATACAACAAGGTGGTGGACGTATGGACCAAGGCCACCAACGACGTTTCCAACGAGATGATGAAGAAGCTCTCCACCGATATTGTCAGGGATCCCGAGACAGGCCGGGAGGAAACCAATGTCAGTTTGAATCCCATATTCATGATGGCCAATTCCGGAGCCAGGGGCAACAAGGACCAGATGCGCCAGCTGGCGGGAATGAGAGGGCTGATGGCCAAACCCTCGGGGGAGATCATCGAAACTCCCATCATCTCCTGCTTCCGTGAAGGCCTGACTGTTCTGCAGTATTTCACTTCCACTCACGGAGCCAGAAAAGGGCTGGCCGACACGGCCCTCAAGACGGCCAACTCCGGCTATCTGACCAGGCGGCTGGTGGACGTGGTTCAGGATGTGGTGGTCTCGGAGTTTGACTGCGGAACTGTGGACGGAATAGAGCTTACCCATCTCATGAAGGCCGGGGAAGTGCAGGCCCGCCTGAGCGAGAGGATACTGGGCAGAATAGCCATGTATGATGTCCTGGATCCGGAAAGCGGCGAGGGTATTGTGGCCGGCAACTCCATGATCAGCGAAGACGATGCTGAAAAAATCGACGCAGCCGGCATCAATGCAGTTTCCATCAGATCCGCTTTGACCTGCAAGACCAAAAGAGGGGTCTGCTCCCTTTGTTACGGACGGGACCTGGCCAGAGGACACCTGGTGAACGTCGGGGAGACTGTGGGCATCATCGCTGCACAGTCCATTGGCGAGCCCGGCACACAGCTGACCATGCGCACATTCCACATCGGCGGTACCGCATCCAAGGAGATTGAGCGATCCAATATCAAGGCCAGCAATGCCGGTCACGTCGTCTTTTCCAGGATACGTACCGTGGAAAATACCAAGGGCGAGTTCATGGTCATGGGCAAGAGCGGACAGCTCAAGATAGTTGATGATCAGGGCCGGGAGCGGGAAAAGTACTTCCTGCCCACAGGGGCCAAGCTTTTTGTCCGGGCTGATGAAAAGGTGAGCAAGGGCCAGATGCTGGCTGAGTGGGATCCCTTCAACGAACCTTTTGTCACGGACATTCAGGGCAGGATCAAGTTCTCGGACATCATCGAAGGACGCACATACCAGGAAAAGGTGGACGAGACCACGGGCAGGGCGACCATGACCATCACCGAGTACCGTTCCACCAATTTCAGGCCCAGCGTTTCCATTTGCGACGAAAAGGGCAGGGTCAAGATGCGCCCTGAGACCTCTTCCGAAGCCGTGTTCCAGCTTCCTGTGGGGGCTATTTTGATGGTCCAGGACGGAGATAAGGTACAGGCAGGGGATATCATAGCCAGGAAGCCCAGGGAATCTTCCAAGACCAAGGATATCGGGGGCGGTCTGCCAAGAGTGGCGGAACTCTTCGAGGTGAGAAAGCCCAAGGATCAGGCCGTGGTCACGGAAATAGACGGCATCGTATCCTTCGGCCCCGAATCCAAGGGCAAGCGCAAGATCATTATAGGCCCGGAGGTTGGAGAGCCTAAGGAATACCTTATACCCAAGGGCAAGCACATCACTGTACAGGAAGGCGATTTTGTAGAAGCCGGAGAGCTGATAACCGAGGGCAATCCAGACCTGCACGACATGCTCAAGATTAAGGGTGAAAAATACCTGGCCAACTATCTGGTGGAAGAGGGGCAGGACGTTTATCGCTTTCAGGGTGTCCAGATAAATGACAAGCATATCGAGGTCATTGTCCGTCAGATGCTCAAGAAGGTAAATATAATCGATCCCGGGGATACAGGTTTCCTGGTTGGACAACAGGTGGAAAAGACTGTTTTCATGAAGGAAAACGAAAAAAGCATCCGCAAGGGCAAAAATCCTGCCATGGCGGAACCGGTTGTCCTGGGCATCACTCAGGCCTCGCTGACCACGGAGTCCTTTATCTCCGCAGCTTCCTTCCAGGAAACCACCAAGGTCCTTACTGAAGCAGCGCTCATGGGCAAAGTGGATCAGCTGAGGGGGCTTAAGGAAAATGTTATCGTGGGCAGGCTCATTCCGGCCGGAACCGGCTACAGGCCCTACGTAAACTGCGATATCACGGTACCTGAGCAGCCCGAGGATCCTGAGGAATTTCTGGAGGATCTGGACGAGCAGGGGTACATAGGAAGGCAGAGCCGCTGATAAATGACCGGGAATATATACACCAGACTGAAGAAAAATCAGCTGTATATTTCCCTTGACACAGACTGTTAGTTCAATTAACTACAGTGGGTTTGAGCCAGCAGAATAATTCGGAGGAAATATGCCCACCATAAATCAATTGGTAAGAAGATCCAGAGATCAGGTCGTAAAGCGCAAGAAAAGGGCCGCGCTTCAGGAGTGTCCGCAGAAGCGGGGTGTATGCGTCCGTGTATACACCACTACACCCAAAAAGCCCAACTCTGCACTGCGCAAGGTTGCCAGGGTCCGCCTGACAAACGGAATAGAGGTTACTTCCTATATACCCGGAGAAGGGCACAACCTGCAGGAACACTCCGTGGTCATGATCCGGGGTGGACGTGTTAAGGACCTTCCAGGTGTCAGGTACTCCATTATCAGGGGTACGCTGGACACATCCGGGGTTCGGGACCGCAGAAAAAGCAGGTCCAAGTACGGTACCAAAAGACCAAAATAGCTTTTGCGCAAGGGAGAGAAAATAATGCCACGCAAAGGTCCCATACCTAAGAGAACAGTGTTGCCCGATCCGGTTTACAACAGCCGGATGGTAAGCAAATTCGTCAACCGTCTGATGCTGGACGGCAAGAAAAGCATAGCTGAGAACCTGTTGTATAAAGCCATTGAAGAACTGGGAGACAGAACCAGCGAGGACCCTATCAAAGCATTCAATCAGGTAGTGGAAAACGTCAAGCCGCACATGGAGGTCAAGTCCAGGCGTGTAGGCGGAGCAACCTACCAGGTCCCCATGGAAGTAAGGCCCAGCAGGCAGGAGGCGCTGGCCATCCGCTGGCTGGTGCTTTATGCGCGCAATCGCGGAGAAAAGGGGATGGGCCGCAAACTGTCCTCGGAGCTTCTGGACGCGTACAACAATCGCGGAGGCGCGATAAAGAAGAAGGAAGATACGCACCGCATGGCTGAAGCCAACAAGGCCTTTGCCCATTATCGCTGGTAAGAATGCAAGCAGACTGAAAAGGGCGAAGCTCTCCTGGATCCGGACTTGAATATCCCGATTACCGGAGACGGATGCCTTGTGCATGCACCGGCATCAAGATTCATCAGCTCGTATGACTATAATAACCAAGCATGCCTGGGTGCGATGAACCCAGGCTTTTTGTATCTGAATCAACACTAAAGAGAGAACATCAGTGTCACGGCTCGTACCCATAGACAAGCAGCGCAACATAGGCATCATGGCCCACATAGATGCCGGCAAGACAACCACCACCGAGCGCATCCTGTACTACACAGGTGTGTCGCATCGGCTGGGGGAAGTGCATGACGGTCAGGCGGTTATGGACTGGATGGAACAGGAGCAGGAGCGCGGTATCACCATTACTTCAGCTTCCACCACCTGTTTCTGGAATGACCATAGAATCAATATTATCGATACGCCCGGGCATGTGGATTTTACAGTGGAGGTGGAACGTTCTCTCAGGGTTCTGGACGGATGCGTGGCTGTTTTCTGTGCAGTGGGCGGGGTGGAGCCCCAGAGCGAAACAGTATGGAGACAGGCGGACAAATATCATGTTCCCAGAATGGCTTTTGTAAACAAGATGGACAGAACAGGAGCGGATTTTTTCCGCGTGGTGGACATGATCCGCGACCGGCTCAAGGCCAAGCCGGTCCCCCTTCAGATACCCATTGGTTCTGAAGAGAATTTCAAGGGGTTGATCGACTTGGTATACAGCAAGGCTTATATTTTTGATGATCAGTCCCTGGGCAGGAAGTTTGATTATATAGATATCCCGGAAGAATACAGGGAGGAAGCCGAGAAATGGCGTCACCACCTGGTGGAGGCCATTGCCGAGGAGGAAGAAGCCCTGCTGGACAAGTATCTTTCCGGCGAGGAACTGACCTCCCAGGAGATAATGAACGGGGTGCGCAAGGCCGCCATTTCCCTGAACATCTGTCCTGTTCTCTGCGGTTCGGCATTCAAGAACAAAGGTGTGCAGCCCCTTCTGGATGCAATAGTTCAATTTATGCCTTCCCCCGTGGATGTGCCCCCAATTCAGGGTGTTGACCCAAATACCCAGGAAGCCATTGACTGTCCACCAAATGATGACGATCCTTTCAGCGCCCTGGCTTTCAAGCTTACATCCGATCCCTATGTCGGGCATCTGTCCTTTTTGCGGATCTATTCCGGAAAAATCGAAAGCGGCATGTCAGTTATCAACGCAGCCACGGGGAAAAAGGAGCGCATCGGCCGGCTTTTGAAAATGCATTCCAACAAGCGCGAGGAGATCAAATCCGCTTATGCTGGAGATATAGTAGCAGCAGTGGGGTTGAAATACACTGCCACAGGCGAGACTCTTTGCACTCCGGAGCGCCCGGTTCTTCTGGAATCCATTGAATTTCCGGATCCGGTCATAGAGATCGCCATCGAGCCCAAGACCAAGAACGACCAGAATTCCCTGAGCAATGCCCTGCAGAAATTATCCAAGGAAGATCCTTCCTTCAGGGTGAAGACGGATGAGGAAAGCGGGCAGACGCTTATCGCCGGTATGGGGGAGCTTCATTTGGACATTATCGTGGACAGGCTTACCCGGGAATTCGGAGTGGACGCCAACGTGGGCAAGCCCAGGGTTTCTTACCGGGAAACCATCCCCAAGAAAGTCAAGCAGGATACCAGGTACGTCAAGCAGACCGGAGGACGCGGCCAGTACGGGCACGTGGTTTTAGAGGTGGAGCCTGCGGAAACCGGACAGGGATACGAATTCGTCAATTCCATTGTCGGAGGTGTTATTCCCAAGGAATATATCCCCGCCGTGGACAGGGGCATCCAGGACGCCATGAAAAGCGGAGTATCTGCTGGATATCCCATGGTGGACATAAAGGTCAACCTGGTCTTCGGCTCCTACCACGATGTGGATTCCTCGGAGCAGGCATTTTACATAGCCGGTTCCATGGCCTTCAAGGAGGCCTGCAACAAAGCCGAGCCCATCATCCTTGAACCTGTCATGTATGTGGAGGGGCTCACCCCTGAAGATTACATGGGGGATGTTATGAGCGATCTCAACGGCAGAAGAGGCAAAGTCCTCGGTATGGAGCCCAGAATGGGCACTCAGATAATAAAGGCCTATGTGCCGCTTAACAATATGTTCGGCTATGCTACTGATCTGCGTTCCAATTCGCAGGGCAGGGCAACTTATACCATGCAGTTCGACCACTACGAAAAAGTTCCTTCCAGCCTGGCCGACGAAATTTTGAAAATCAAGTAAGGGGAGTAAGAGATGGGAAAGTCCAAGTTTGACCGCAAGAAGCCGCACGTTAATATTGGTACCATAGGCCATATTGACCATGGCAAGACCACTTTGACCGCAGCCATTA
>PWGS01000043.1 GCA_003554505.1 Desulfonatronospira sp.
TTCATACCCTTCCGGCGCTCCGGGATCTTCCATAGGATCTTCATGTTCAGGCTCGCACCCCATGGAAAAGCCCAGCATGAGTATTGCAGCCAGGGTCAGCAGAAAACCTTTATACCACATTTACGTTACCTCCTTGCTTGTTGAATGCTTTGCTAAAATGTCGGTTCAGGACCGGGCTCTGCACCAGGCTCCGCCCCGGGTTGCTGCCCGGGTTCACCGCGCTCGGGTGCTTCATATCCTTCAGGATCAGGCTGTTCGTATCCGCCGGGGGCACCGGCAGGTTCATGCTGCGGCCCGCAGCCCATGGAAAAAGCGAGCATAAAAACCGCGGCCAGTGTCAGAAGTATTTTCGTGAGCCTCATGTCCATGCTCCTGTTAGTAGGCCTGTTCCATGTCCAGCCTGTCCAGCAGCTCGTTTCTCAGCTCTTCGTCAACCTGGGCGGCTTCCATGGCCTGATTATATGTTTCCACTTCAAGGCCCTGATTTTCTACGGCCTCGACCATTTTGTCACCGGCTTCTTCCTGCATCTGCTGGGCCCTTTCAGGGTCCTCAATGCCTTCCAGGGCGGCCTGGAATTCTTCCCTTACTTCGGTTACAGCCTCATAGGCATCGGCCACTTTGTCCAGTTCAGCATCGCTCAGGTCCACTTCTGGAGCCTGCTGCTGCATCATTTGCTGCTTCTGTTGCTGGTCAGGCTGATACTCCTGCTGTTGCTGCTGCTGTTGCTGGTCGGGCTGGTATTCCTGCTGGGCTCCAACCTTGAAAGCCATTCCCAGTACAAACATGATTACGACAGCCAGACCAAATACCTTGAGTCCTGTTTTCTGATACATATTTACCTCCATAGTTTAATTTAGTTGAATGCTGATCAGAAATAAGCATTGGCTTGAATATATTTTTTTAAGCAACTGCTGTGCCATTGATTTCTTTTTCGGGCTTTTTGGATGCCTGAAGCGGGCTTATTGCTTTTTTCTTGCAGTTCAGCATAAAATTATCTTCCAAGTGATATATGCACATATGACAAAAATGACACACTTTAAAAGTGTGCACTTGCGCGGTAAGGCTGAAGCTGGTGCATCACCCATATTTGCAGCTTTAAAAGATCTGCCTGTTCAGCCGGTCTTTTTAAGATAAGGAGCCTGTAAACATTCAGGGGGGTCCTCGGTAGTGTTGACTGGCCGATTGCGGCACCCCTGAATGGTTACACGAGGCTGATGTACAGCTGACTGATTTTCCAGTATGTTCAAGGGGCTTGACGAGAGCATTTCCGAGGCGGAAGAGGATGTAAGACATGTAAGGCATTGTGCAGGGAAAGCGAGTGTTTTTTGGGCGGCTGCAGCTGTTCATGGACGCTGCAGCCGCCAGGTTGTGCTGTTTACCGGTGTTTCCGGTAATAAGGAGGAAAGAGCTGTATGAGAGCGCTCAACCTCTTTTGCCTGCTTTGCACCTGCTTGGCAGGCTGAAGACTTTTGAGGCAAAATTTGAAAGTTATCAGAATGCCGGTTCTTCACCCGGTTCCTGCTCTTCCGGGGGTTCATATCCTTCGGGAGGTTCGTACCCCTCAGGAGGCTCGTAGGCATCAGGAGCCTGGTAGCCTTCAGGAGCTTCCGGGGCTCCGGGCTGTTCTCCTGGAGCACCAGGCTGCTCGCCCGGTGCGCCGGGCTGCTCACCGGGGGCTCCAGGCTGCCCACCCGGTGCGCCGGGCTGTTCACCTGGTGCCCCGGGTTCCTGGGTTCCAGCGGGTGGTTCAGGTGCACCGGGAGCTCCTGGATCTTCAGCTCCTGGGTCGCCCGGAGAATCAGGCTGGTAGCCTTCCTGGGCCTGGGCTTTGAGCCCCAGGCCCAGAACCAGCATCAATACAAAAGCGATGCTTAGAACTTTGTTTGTAAACTGTGAAAACATGAGTACCTCCGGTTTTTACTTGAAAAGTCGGCTCAATCTGCAGAGCAGAATGAGGGCGGCTTTAAAGCCTGCTCAGAAAAATAAGAGATGACAGGCCACTGTAGTATTTAAGGTTTGTATATATTAAACACCTAAGCTTTTTCAATATTTCCAAGCAACGTTCATGCCAATAGACTCTGATATGTTTTTATTATTGTGTTCCAGAGGGTTGGCGGTTTGAGTGCTGCAGGCGATTAAGCTTCCATTGTCCGGCCGGGAACCTGTGTGTGCAATTCTGGCATAGCAATGAACCATGGGGGCGTAGCAGACTTAAGGCCTGAAAAAAATATTTCCGGGCTGCCCCGGGAGGTTTTGACCTTGGGAGTAAAAAATGGGATTATGTATATCAGCATGAAAGAAAACAGGGGAGACGTCCTGCTGTCTTTTATAAAATAAGTTGCAACGGAGGAAACTTCATGAAAAGTCTCATGGTCTTGTTATGGTTTGCAGTGTTTGCATGTCTTGCGATTTCATTTCCTTTTAATGCCCTTGGAGAGTCCGGCAAAAAGCTGGATTACCTTGAGGATCTGCCGCCTCTTCTGGACAGGGAGCTTTTTTTCGATGACCCGGAAATGGACAGCGCAACAATATCTCCTGACGGAGAAAAAATAGCCTTCAGGCAAAAGTTCCAGGGGGTGATGAATATCTGGGTCAAGGACCGGGAAGATTCTTTTGAAGAGGCCAGGCCCCTGACCGACGACGAGCATCCCATAAGGATGTTTTTCTGGAGCAGGGACAGTGAAAATATTCTTTATGCCCAGGATAAACAAGGGGATGAAAATTTCAACCTGTATGCCGTGGACCCTGCGGGGGAAGCAGCTGAGGATGCTGATGTGCCTGAATCCAGAGCCCTGACTGACTACGAAGGGGTGCAGACCAGGGGGATCGCCAGGCCCGAGGAAAAGCCGGAATATGTCGTGGTTGCGGTGAACAACCGCGATCCTGCTTTGCACGATGTTTACAAGATTCATGTTCAAACCGGCGAGCGCGAGCTGATATTCAAAAACGAGCACAATATCACCGGCTGGACTGTGGATGAATATGGTCGTATCAGATTTGCATCCAGAGAGACTCCTGACGGAGGCACAGAAATCCTGAAGCTGAAAGAAGGTGAACTGGAGCAGGTCTACCGGGTGGATTTCGGGGAAAGCGCCAGGATTGTGCACCTGCCAAGGGGTTACGACAACGACAGTGTTTATCTGGTAACCAACAGGGGTGATGCAGATTTGACCAGGCTGGTCCTTTTTGATCCCGAAAGCGGTGAAAAAGAACTGGTGGAAAAAGACCCCGAAGGGGAGGTTGACTTTGGAGGAGCCATATTTTCCCGGGTCACGGATGAACTTATGGCTACATATTATGCAGGAGATAAAGAACGGGTATATTTTCACGACGATGAATTCCAGAAGGATTACCAAAAGATAAGGGCCGTTCTCCCCGAAGGAGAGATAAATTTCCGTTCCAGGACCCAGGATGAAGATATGGGGATCATCAGCGTCAGCCGTGACGTTGATCCCGGTTCTGTATATCTGTATGACCGGGACTCCGGAGAGGTCGAGCTGCTCTATCGTTCCCGGCCGGATCTGCCTGTACAGTATCTGGCCAGCATGGAGCCCATAAGGTACGAGGCCCGGGACGGGCTGGAGATTCCGGCCTACCTTACCCTGCCCAGGGGTGTGGAACCGGAGGACCTGGCCCTGGTGGTCATGCCCCATGGAGGTCCATGGGTCAGGGACTACTGGGGCTATGATCCCCAGGCACAGTTTCTGGCTAACCGGGGGTATGCAGTGCTGCAGCCCAATTACAGGGGCTCTTCCGGATTTGGAAAAGAGTTTTTGAATGCCGGCAACAAAGAGTGGGGCACAGGCTACATGCAGCACGACATCACCGACGGAGTGAAGCATCTCGTTGAAGAAGGTGTTGTAGACCCGGATCATGTAGGTATTTACGGGGCCTCCTACGGAGGTTTTGCTACCCTGGCAGGCCTGGCCTTCACCCCGGATCTTTATTCCGCAGGGGCTTCCATGGTCGGGCCGTCAAATATCATTACCCTGATAGAATCCGTGCCGGAATACTGGAAACCGGTTCTGAAATCCTTCAAGCTAAGGGTGGGTGATCCCGATGATCCTGAGGACAGGCAGCGCCTGAAGGAGCAGTCCCCGCTTTTTTCGGCCGAGAATATCCAGGCCCCGCTGCTGGTGGCTCAGGGGGCCAATGATCCCAGAGTGCCCAAGCGGGAATCGGACCAGATAGTAGCCGCCCTGAGGGACCAGAGCCAGGTGGTGCAGTACCTGGTGGCACCGGATGAAGGACACGGTTTTGCCAGGCGGGAGAACAGGCTGGCCTTTTTTGTTGAACTGGAAAGGTTTCTGGCCAGCTTTCTGGGCGGACGCGGTCAGACCGATGTGCCCACCGAGGTGGCCCAGAGGCTGGCGGAGATAATTTATGATCTTGATGAGGTTGAGGTGGAAGCACCTGCATCACTGGACTGAAACTTTCGTTCAGGTATCAGGTAAGCTGGTAAAAAGGGGAGCAAACGCTCCCCTTTTTATTACAGGATTTACTCTTCGGGATGACATTCAGGGCATGCCGTGGGTCCGGATTCTTCACCTGCCCGTGCTAAATCCCTATGGCAGCCGGTCATGCACAGATCGTGGTAGGCTTTGTAAAAATACCTGATATCTCTTCTGTCTTCAGGCTCTTCAGCCACTGCCATGTCGTGACAGCCCTCGCTCATACAGCCCTTTATCTCGTAAGTGCCATCCCAGGGTTCACCCTCTTCATCATGATGGCATTCGCCACAGTCAAAATCTTCGTGTACACTGTGAGAGAATGGAGCCGGAGGCTCTTGCATCTCCCCGTACTCCTCAGGGGCATAGAGCAGCCATTCGTCTGCATATGAGCCGAATTCGTACTCCATGTCCTGGTCCTTTCGCTCATGCTGCTCGGTGAGCCCTGCATAGATGCTCGGAAGCACCAGGAAGCCGAAAAAAAAGGCGACCAAAGTACCGATGACAACAGACTTTCTCATAACCACACCTCCTCTGTGTTTATGGCATTGTGAATTGAGGCACATGCCGGTTGAATCGTAAAATATAAGTAAAAAAAATGTCAAACACGATGGTTCGTTTTAAGCCTGCACTGCTTACCCCTTCTGTAAAGCAAGGGTTGTGCCAGCTTTGAGCATCATTGATAAATTGCATGTATCATTTAGAAATTATTGCTTTATTTCCTGTGATTTAAAACAGTCAATACGTGTCCATATAAACGTTTGTGTGTCATAAAGGCACTTGGTAGTCCTGTAAAAGATTATGATTGTGTATGCAGTACAAACTGGCATTATCTTTTTATTCTACTGAAACTTATAATTGTTCATATTAAACAGAGAAAAAGTAGAAAATCAAGCATTCATGAGCTTATTGCTTTGAAGGGCATGGCTGTTGCTTTGATATTCATATGCAAGGCCCTGTCGGGAAAAAAATACCGGGATGGGCCGGATGATGCAGGCTGAGTTCAGCCGGGGCAGGGCATATTTTTGAGGTTCATGTGGTGAGATGAAAGCGGGGGGCTTTGGTTGTCGTTTACGGAATTTTTTTCTGACCCTGGACTTAGCCTCTGCGCCTGTTGATTTTTTACGCAGAGTTCGTGACCGAGGTCACGGAGGGACCGGGTTTCTCTGAAAAATTTTGCTGCAACTACTCAGGGCAGTTAAAAATCAAAGCCCAGCCTCTCCCGGATAAGTTCCATGGTCCGGGCGGCTTCATGCCTGGCCTGACTGTTGCCCGTGCGCAGAATCTCGTCCAGTATTTCGGGGTTGTTGTCCATCTGTCTTCTTCTTTCCTGGATGGGAGCCAGGAATTCTTCCAGGTGGGTCAAAAGCAGCTTTTTGCAGTCCACGCAGCCCCATCTGGCCTGGGTGCAGTTTTCCTGGATCTCCAGGCAGGTCTCTTCCGGGGTCATAAGCCGGTGATAAGGGTACAGGTTGCAGACCTCGGGGTCGCCGGGATCGGCTTTGCGCATGCGGCTGGTATCGGTGAGCATGCTCATGACCTTGGGCCGGATGGTCTCCATCTCCTCTCCCAGGTAGATGCAGTTGCCGTAGCTCTTGCTCATCTTGCGCCCGTCCAGGCCGGGCAGCTTGGCGGACTCTGTCAGCTTGGCCTGGGGCTCGGGCAGGAA
>PWGS01000296.1 GCA_003554505.1 Desulfonatronospira sp.
CCGTCAAATAAAAAAGCCGGGTTGCCAGAAGTGCAGTCCATTTCCACCTGGCAACCCGGCTGTCCCTCATGCTTACTGTTTATTGATCTTGACCCAAAAGTAAGTGCGGGGGATCCGCGGTTTTCCGTCCCGGCCTTGCGGCTGGTTTGGCTTTTTCAGAACATCTTATACTTCAAGTAGCATGCCATATCCCCCGAAAGGAGCTACGGCCCTTTAACATCCTGGTACTGATTGATTTTTTGAACAGGCTTGAAGCTGTAAACCCTTAAAATCAACCGGGGGTATGAATCCTGGTTCCACTTTTAGAACTTTGGGCGGGACTGGAATGGAAGGGTTTTGCAGTACTGTCACGGGCAGGATTTGGCTTTAAGGCATAAAGCCGCCGCATTTAAGGATGCGGCTGCGAAAAATATGTTCGCAGCCGCAGCAAACTTATCTCTCAAGACTTCAGCGCCAGAGGAGAAAACCGGCTATTGCCCCGGCCGGGCCGGGACCGGAGGGCACTGGTCTATTCCTCCCCGGCCTCTTCCTCTTCACTGTTTTCTCCTTCTTCATCTTCTTCCCTGTCCTCCTGGTCCTCATCCTGGGAATCATCCTCTTCCCGGGAAGCATCCCTGCCCATGGAAATGTTGAAGAGCTTCTCCCCGTCCAGAGCGGTTATGGTTGCCACCTGGCCCGGGGACATGGATTTGATCGCCTGAGCCAGCTTTTCCCAGATCTGAGTGATTTCCTTTCCGTCCTCTCCGGCGATATTCTCCATAAACTTAGTGAAAATCTTGCCCAGATCCTCCTTGGGAACCTCGAACCTCTCTCCCCACTTCTCCAGGGAGGACATCACCTTGTCCAGGCTCTCCCGGTCCATGCTGCGCCTGGCCAGGTTATAGGAGGCTGCAGTGATTCCGAACTGCCCGGCCAGATCCGCGGCCTTCTGCATGGCTGCTGCTGCGTTCTTCTGGGTGTTTTCCAGCCCGGTCATATCCCGGAAGGCATCGTGCTTGCCCGCGGCGGTGATGGCCTGCTCCAGGCCCTGGGCCTGGGGAGTCTGGGGAATGCTGATGTTGTTTATTATGGCCTCAGGGAACTGCGAGGGTTTTAGCTCCCGGGGTTCCTGGTAGCGGCTGGCCAGCAGGTCCGAGGGCAGCTCCGCCAGTTCCGGATCCTTGTCCTGGAGCACCCAGTCCGTGGATCCCTGATGCTCCTCGCAGGCGTGGCACTGATCCTTGAGGGCCTGGGCGTAAAGGCCGTCCGTGGGAAGACTGATGCGCATGGGGCTTGAGTCCTGGTTTTCCCGGTAATAGTAGTCAAAGGCATCCTCCAGGGAATCGTGTCCGTCGATGCCCACAAAGGCTCCGGCAGCCACCGGGAAAACCAGGCAATTGCCCAGTATGGCTATGGGCTGCCTCTCCACCACCGAGGCAATGCTCCTGGAGTCCATTTCAGACAGGGAGTACCCGTCCAGGATGGTGTAAAGCTCGTCCCTATCCATGCTCCACCAGATGGCCTTGTGATAGTAGTGCAGATTGGTATTCAGATGATCCAGTATGCCCTCAAAAGCCTGCAGGATTTCTTTGCGCGGCTCCTGCCTCTCGTATCCCGTGAGGGGAAGCCTGAGATTAGCCCCTTCCCCGGCAATCCCGTCGCTACTGCGGACCAGGTGTTGCGTATGCCATGAGGAGGAGGCCCTTCCCCTGTCGTGTTCAGTTTCATAAACAAAGCGCATCTGCATGCAGTCCGCAATGGAACCTGCCGGCAGGTCTGCACCGGCCATGACAAGAACGTCCTCAAGCATCAAGCGGGTGACCCCCTCTCCCTCCAGGGTGGACAGGGGCACGGTGAAATCCACACGGTGCGTTCCATTGTGCCGGTAGCCGGAAGCCATGGAAAACACCGCGCCGGCAAGTTCCTTATTCTTCTCGGTAAAAAGGCTCAGTCTCTCCACCCAGTTCCTGGCCATGGACGGGGCGATTTCCCGGCGGAAGTAGTCCCGGACCCTGGCCTCCTCCCTGGCAATATCAGCGGCTGTTTCCTCTACCGTCCTTCCCAGCAGGATGGAAAAGGGCTTAAGGGCCTTGCGAAGCAATCTCTTCTTGGTTTCCACAATCTGTTCCAGGGTGCCTGCGTCCTTGATTTCCTCGTCCAGATCCTCGGGCTCCGGAGGCTCTATTCCCAGCCGAATGTACACCGAACCTGCAAGAAAGCGCACAGGATGCTCAGCCCTCATACCCCTGGGAATGCTTCCCCAGGCTGCATCTTCAGCATAAGGATCGCCCTGGGCATCTTTTGCGGCCAGGACTTTTTCCGCGTACTTCAGGGCCCATCGCAGCTCCCTGCGCCGCAGGTAGCGCTGCAGGGGGCCTCTCCACTGCAGAACGCGCTCCAGATCGAACAGGGTGATGGAAAAGGGCACGAAAAGACATTCCCTCACCCCGCCCAGAACGGTATCCACCCTCAGATGCCGGAGTATTTCGTAGTAAATAACGGTCAGGGAATGGCAGTAATTGGGATTGCGGATAATTTCGGATACCCCCTGAGCAGCTTCGTGCTGCTCCGCCTCGGTGACCACGGTGCTCTCCATGCTGCGCAGGGAGTCCCCGTACTGGCGGATGGCCTCCCTGAGGCGCTGCTCCTCGCTGGCTGCAACGCTGCGTCCCCCCTCCTGCCAGGAACTGGAGCTTGCCCGGCCATGGGCAGCCCCTCCGCCCACTACCACCGGACCCAAAACGAATCCAAGTCCTCCTGCCGCCCCGGTGGTGCTGGCCCTGGAGCCTCCTTTGCTCCACTCCTGCAGGTTGGATGACACGGCCACGCTGTAGTCCATGTCTCTCTCCACACCCTCTTCAAATTCATCTGCGGAAATCAGGATTTCATCCCTTTTGGCCCACTCGGTGCGGGCCCAGTCCATCTTGACAATGCGGCGGGTCTGGCGAGGGGCCAGGGTCAGGGTGCGCTTGACATCCCCCAGGGAATATCCGTTGGAGCGCCACTGCACCCGCCACTCCAGGAGGTGCCCCCCGGCCAGGGACAAGGCCTGATGCCGCGTGGGATCCTCGTCCCAATCCACGGGATTGCGGCTGCTTACCGGCATTCTCCGGGGCGGAGGCAAAAGCCTTCTGGGAAACAGGGAAAGAGTGGACAGCCCCGCCGGGGTTTGCGGCAAAAAGCGCAGCAGGTGGTTCTTTTTTATCCCTGATACAACGGACGGCTTTACCTGGCTCATATAGACATGCCCAACCTGAGGCTCAGGCAAAAGCAGGGAGTATGTCGGCTTGTTGGGAGAGGTCCGGGCTATTTCCGGCTGTTCCACCCGCAAAACGGTGCGGAAGCTCTTTTCCCCCAGGACGCGGGAGGGATTGTTGAATGGCTTGCAGAATGGGCCGGGATCGTCGTGAAAACGCTGTGAGTCCCTCAAAAGATGCTCTTCGTCCACATCCAGGGGCGGCTTCCAGGCTTCCCCTCCGCATTCGCCGTTGAGTTCCGGTCCCTGGTCCGGCTGCATCAATCCGGATGCTTTTTCGCTTCCCGGCAGCAGTATAATCAGGTCGTTGGCCGGCTTATGCGGATCCTGTTCCCGGCGGTAACCGGCATACAGAAGAGGACCGTTCAGAAACCAGACCCATCCCCGGACCGTGTCTTTTCCCTTTTCCGGGAGAATCCTGGAGAATCTGAATCCCCCGTCATACTTGAGATCCGCCGTGGTTAGATCGAACCCGCTGAATGCGCTCACCGCATCCTGGTCCGAAAAGTCGATCTCCAGCACGGCTAAGGGATTCTGGGCATCATCCACGGAAAATATTCTGCCCAGGGCTTCCTCCTTGGCCTGGGAATCCACCAGGTCCACGGAGAGGTGGAAACCTTCGAAACTGGCCGCGGGCACACCGGCCACCATGAAACGGCCGTTGCGCCTGAGAGCCTCTCGTTTCTCGGGCAGTAAGGGCTGCAGGGCATACAGCAGGGCCTTGCCCGACAGGGAAAGCTCCGCTGTAAGGATGCATTTTCCCTTGTCTGCCTCCGGATACAGGGTTTGCGCGGGCAAAAGAGATAAGCTTTGGCGGTTCTCTACTATGACCTGCATCTCGGTGACCAGGGGAAGGCCCTTTACTTCCAGGAGAAATTCCTCCTGCGGCAGGAATTGATGCAGCTCGGAAACCATGCCCTCTTTATCCTCGGCCGGATAGAGCAGGCGAAGCCGGAACTTCTCGCTGGATGCCTCGCCAAGATTGGGTTTTGTGCGCACCGTGAGCTGAAGCATCCAGTTGTTAAGGCATTCAGCAGCCTCGTCCTCCTGTTCCCCGTTCTGATCCGGATTAACAGGCACGCGGAACACGTCTTCAATCTTTTTTATTTCCAGGGGCCTGAGCGACAGGGCTTTTCCCGCCTCCTGGATACTTTTGAACCCCCCCCTGGACTCTCTCTCCTTGATGATTATTTCCGCATTCTCCAGGGATATTCCCAGATCCACCATCTCTTTCAGGGACACCTTATTGATGTCGTATTTCGCTGTAGGCACGATCCTCTCCTTATCAAGCAGCCGGGGACGCTGCGGTTGGGAAGTTACCAGTACAACCATTCCCCCCTCCAGAGGACGTAGGTCCCGAGGAGCAGGTTGGTCACCGCGTGGGATAAGATTGGCGAAAACAGATTTCTGGTTCTGTACAGAACCAGAGCATACACCATGCCTGCCAGAATGCCCGGCAGCCAATGATGATGCACGAACCCGAAGGCTACGGAAACTGTAATAAAAGAGAACCAGGTGAATGTGCCCGGAGAAATTTCCCGGAACCTGGAAGATATAAGCACCCGGAGGGCAAAAGAGCGCCAGAAGATCTCCTCCATGACCGGGACCACGAGTACGGCCCCGCACATCCGGAAAAAAATCAGGACCAGGGCTGCGGCATGGGAACCTGACAAATCGAAGGGATTGAATCCTGCCGGCTCTCCCAGAAGGGGATACATACCCTCCATGCCTGTCCAGAGGAGAAAGACCAAAACCCCGGCCAGTACGGCGGTCCAGTCCATGACCGGCTTCACCTCGTGTCTAAAGGTCGCCCGGAAATGATAGAGAAGCAGGGCCACGGCCACGGTTTTCACCGGATAGGCCACAGCCTGGCTCAGCCCGGTCACCTCGGGAATGTAGGTAAGGATTGCGAACAGGACGAACGGCGCGATATACTTGAACATAAAGGACGGCTCCCTGCTCCCTCCCCTTTGGGGCAACCCTGCTGGGCGGCCCTGTTTTGCCCTGAAATACAGCGAATCAGTTTCCACCCGGAAAGTCTTCCTTTCCGGAAAGGAATCTGCCCCCCCCTTGTGCGCCGGGCTCCCCAGGGATCATTTCTTCCATACTGCCCGGCCTCTCTTGAGAGGGGACTGAAGAATCATCTTCTGCAGTTTGTGTGCCGGTCAAAAACTATTTGGACATTTTTTTCGCATGACACTTTGCTTTCTGATTTGTAACTATTCCCCACCTGATAACCTTGGTCAATCTATGCGCACCGCTGATATCCAGGGTCCGGGGGCTTTGCAAACCGGGCGTAAACTGTCTGAACGACGTAGGAAGCGTTAATCAAAACCGTAAAACACCGAACTTGATTTAGAGCAGGTTATATAAGTTATTCTGGCTTAAAAACTCGTGTACAGGTTTTGATTTACGCTTCCTGGGAGCTCGCCCTGTTAAACACCGCAAAGCGGTCCTGCTTCGCAGGGTTTAACAGGGTGGATTTTTACGTCCTGTTTGCGAAGTCCTCGGACCCTGGTGAATAGTTACTCTGATTTTTTCCAGGTAAATTCCCTATGAAATGCTATCAACATCCCGGATTTTTGGAACTGAGTCTGCTTTATTTTAATGAGCAAATAAGGGACATGCAGAAGCAGGCCGGCAAGCCCGGGCTTTCTGAAAATATGCAAACCGGTTCCTTCCCTGGGAACACTTTTGCCGCTTCCTGAAGTACCCCTGTGCATACAGGCACGTTTTTCGCAGTTATTTAGTTTCCATCCGGAAAGTCTTTCTTTCCGGATGTTGAAGCTATTGGTTTTCTTTACGGAAACGAGGAGTTTTTTCTTTTGGCAAGGAAATCAAGCAATTATGAGGAGGCGTATCTTAATAC
>PWGS01000218.1 GCA_003554505.1 Desulfonatronospira sp.
AGGAGAATGGAACTGGCCACGAATACGGAAGAGAATGTTCCCACCAGGACGCCTACAAGCAGGGCAAAGGCAAAATCGTGGATTATGCCGCCGCCCAGTATGAGCAGGGACAGAATTACCATGAGTGTAGTTCCGGAGGTGACTATGGTCCGGCTCAGGGTCTGGTTCAGGCTTGCATTGATGGTTTGAGTCAAAGACTCGCTTATTTTCTTGCGCATGTTCTCCCGGATACGGTCATAAATGACAATGGTATCGTTCAGGGAATAGCCGATAATGGTCAGCAGGGCGGCCACTATGCTCAGGTCGAATTCCTTGTTCAGGAGCGAAAAGATGCCTACAGTAATGAGTACGTCATGTATCAGGGCCAGTACCGCCCCCAGGGCGAAGCTCAGCTTTAAATACCAGGTGAACATGACTGATATCAAAAGTGCGGCCAGGATAAGAAAAGCCAGAGGAACCCCCAGGATTTTCAACAGATATACCCCCAGTCCCAGGCCTGCGGCCATGAATCCGGCAACAAACCACTTGTGCTCAAAACGACCGGATATATAAATGGATATGAGCAGTACGGCAAAGAAAAGGGCCTGCAGCGCATTTTCCCGCAGTTCTTCGCCAACCCTGGGACCTACCATTTCCAGCCTCTGAAAAGTGAACCCGTCTTCCTGAAACTCTGCCTGCAGGGCCTGTCGTGTCTGCTCCCGCACATCAGTGGTGGTCAATCCCTCGGCCGAGGTACGTACCAGGTATTCATTGTCCCCGCGGTCCCCGAAGGTCTGCAGGGACATGCCCGGGAGCTGGGCCTCCTGCAGCAGGGACTCGAGTTTGCCCATTTCCACTTCTGATTCAAACTGGGTCTGGAGAATCACTCCGCCGGCAAAGTCAATGCCGTACCTGGGCCCGCCTTTGATCAGAAGCGAAGCAAGTCCCAGAAGCAAAAGAACCAAAGATACTGTCAGGGCAATCTTTCTTTTGCCCATGAAGTCAAATCTGGTATCCGGTCTGATTATCTGAAAACCCATTATGGTTCTGCCTTGAAGGGTTAGATGTTAAGTGCTGTCTGTGGTTTGCGGCTGGCGATCCAGATATCGAAGATCACTCTGGATACAAATATGGCCGTAAACATTGAGGCCAGTATTCCCAGAGTCAGAGTCACGGCAAACCCCCGGACCGGCCCGGTACCGAACTGGTAAAGGATCATGGCGGCGATGACTGTGGTCACATTGGCGTCCAGAATGGTCAGGGTGGCCCGGTTGTACCCCTCCTGCACCGCTGCCCTGGGAGACAGCCCCCGCCTTAATTCCTCCCTTATGCGCTCAAATATGAGCACGTTTGCGTCTACAGCAATGCCTATGGTCAATATGATGCCGGCTATTCCCGGCAGGGTCAGGGTGGCCCCGAATCCGGCAAGACCGGCCAGTATGAGGATTATATTCAGGGCCAGAACTGTATTGGCCACAACACCGGCGAAGCCGTAATAAAAGATTATAAAGGCCACCACCAGGGCGCCTCCGATGAGGGCTGAATTTACCCCGCGCTCAATGGATTCCTGGCCCAGTGAAGGCCCCACTGTTCTTTCCTCCATGATATGCACCGGAGCAGGCAGCGCCCCGGCCCTCAAGACAACAGAGAGGTCATGGGCCTCCTGTACGGTGAACTGGCCGGTGATGCTTGCTCTGCCGCCGGAAATCCTCTCCTGAATCACAGGAGGGGAATATACTTCTCCGTCCAGGACTATGGCCAGCCTTTCCTGGATGTTCTCCCCGGTGATCCTTTCAAAAATTCTGGCCCCGCGGGAGTCGAAGGTCAAAGAGACATAAGGGTTTCTGCGTTCGTCAAAGGCTGTGTGGGCGTTGGTAATATGTTCCCCGCTCATGAGGATCTCGTCTTTGAGTACCACCGGTTCCTTGCGCTCGGTACCGTCGGGGCGCTCTGTCACCTGGTAGTACAGCCTGCTTCCAGGCGGAACAATACCGTCTTCCTCGGCCCTGCGCACATCAGCATCCTCGTCAACCAGCTTGAACTCCAGATGGGCGGTCTGCCCGACGATCTCTATGGCCCTTTCAGGGTCATCCATGCCGGGAAGCTGGACCTGGATGCGATTTTCCTCCTGTTTCCGGATATCCGGTTCGGCCAGGCCGAACTGGTCGATGCGGTTGCGGATGGTTTTCACCGCCTGGTCCATGGTCATTTCATGCATCTCGTTTTTGAGCTGCGGGATGTAATCCATGATGTACCGGATCCGGTCGTCCTCCAGGAGTTCTGTATCCACTATCTGCAGGTTGGGATGCCTGTCCGCGAGCAGCTGCTCCAGTTCACCCTGCTGTTCGCTGCGAAGCAGGGTGAACTCCAGCTGTGTTTTCTCGTTGACCGTGGGCCTTAGAACATGGATCTGGTTCTGTCTGGCGTCGTCGCGAACGTCCCGCCCGGCCTGGGACAGTGATCTTTCCATGGCCTTTTCGGTTTCAACTCCCAGCAGGAGGTGAATTCCGCCCTGCAGGTCCAGACCCAGGTTCAGTTGCCTGTCCGGAAGGTAGTCACCGAACCTGGAATCCTTTATCTGGGAAAAAGAGGGCAGAAAAAAAGCCAGACTGATGATCAGCACCAGTATTATGATGGGGATTTTCCAACGCAGGTTGGCCTTCATTAGTAAATGTCCTGAAGTTAGGTTTTTTTGTTGTAACTATTCACCATGGCAGTGCTTTTGTCGAGGAGGTAACGGGCTCGAAACTGCTGGGGAACGTCCCGTATGACTTCACCTGTTCTTTTCTGCTGCGATCCCGACCCCGATGCCGATACCGACCCCGACTCCGGTTAACAGAACATGAGTAGACGCAAGATTTGCTGAATAGTTATTTTTTGTTCTCAGCAGACTGGACCTTCCAAAGGTCCCGGTCTACTCTCTTTTGACTGCGTCCTGGTTCGGGTCTGCCAGACCGGCAATATAATTGCGGTTGGCCTTAATTGTGGTTTTGTCGCCAATCTCCAGGGTGAGCACATCGTTTTGAATATCCGAGATGCGCGCATACACTCCCCCATTGGTGAGAATGTTGTCCCCCCTTTTGAGGTTGGCCAAGACATTGCGGTGTTCCTTGGCCTTTTTCTGCTGAGGACGGATCAGCAGAAAATAGAAAATGGCAAACATTAGTATAAGTGGTACAAAGGCGGCCAGGGGGTTGCCTGCCCCGCCTTCCGGGTCAGCCCCCATGGCAAAGATCATAGTTTCCAGTAACATTTGTCTCCTCCTGGTATGAATTACTGTTTTTTAAGGGAAAAATTCTCATAGCTTAGCCGTGCACCCGATTCCGGCGCTTAAAGTCGGCAAATCTAGCCTAAAAAGCAGGGATTGTCCATGGCTGTAAAAGCAGGGATTGCGGCCGATGAGTTTGCAGGATGACCCTTGGCAACAGGCTGCGGGTCGATTTTTGTAGAATAAAAGGATTCATCAGGCAAAGCGGTAAAGAGGAGATTTTCTGCGCTAAATCTCCGGCTTATGAGGATTTTTTCCAGAACTGTACACGCTGTTCATAAGCTTTTTCCAGTTCCTTGACTTTTTTCTCCTGTTCCGCAGTTTCTGCTGCTGTCCTGGCTCTGTCCATATGAAAGTCTGCCCGGCTCCTCTGGTTGTTGTATATATGGGCATAGGTCATATGGATATGGGCCATGAAATTATCACCCTCCCCACCGTAAGTACGGGCCATGAATTCATGCACCCTGGGGTTCTCCGGCATTTTTTTCAGGGTTTCCCTGAAGTAGCTTATGGCTGTATCGCTGTCGCCTTTCTCCGCCAGGACCCTGGCATAAAAAAGCAAGGCAAGGCTGTCGTCCGGGTTCAGCATGACAGCCTTCTGTAAAAGTTCTCCGGCCTTGTCCAGGCGGTCGTACTGAAAGTAGAATCTGCCTGCTTCCCGAAGAAAAAGCGGATCCTGGTCGCTGCAGGCCAGCAGTTTTTCAAAGTTTGCTTCCGCATCACGTACCCGGTTCATGCGGCTGTTGGCTATGCCCATTCCCAGGTTGGCCAGGCATTCATGCTCAGATTGTTTGCGGAAGTGCTCCAGGGCCTGGGATGGATCGTCGTGTCTGGCCCGGAGCAGGGTCTGGACCCGGTAAAGCCTGGTGTTGTCGTCCTGGCGTTTCAGAAGTTCGTCATCCAGTCGCTCGATACGGCTTTGAAGGTAGCCTATACGCTCATCAACTCCGGGATGGGTGCTTAAGTAAGAGGGCATGTCCCCCCCGGAGAAGAACTGCAGACGCCTGATCTTCTGCATGGCCGAAACCATGTCCCTGGGGTTGTATCCGGCCTGGATGAGGTAGTTCATGCCCACATGGTCAGCCTCGCGTTCGTCTTCCCGGGAATAACTGAGAAAGGCGCTTTGCGCTCCGGCCATGGAGCCCACCGCCAGTGTTTCCCCGGCTTCAGCACCTACAAGGGCGCCGGCCAGGATGCCCAGCAGGGCGCCGGTACTTATCTTCTGGGAGCGTTCGATATTCCGGGCCACATGTCTCTGGGTGATGTGGGCCAGCTCATGGCTCATGATGGAGGCCAGCTCAGATTCGGTCTCCATTCTGGTGATCATGCCTGAAAAAAGAACCATGTATCCGGCTACAGTGGCCATTGCATTTAGAGATCTGTCTTCCACCACGTCCACCTGCAGCGGAAAAGGCTGGGGAGGTGCTGCTTCTTCCAGGCTGGCGGCAATGTCCTTTATATAGCTGGTTATTTCCGGATCCTGCACCACATGGTAGTTGCTGCGGATAAGTTTGTGTACTTTTGTCCCCAGTTCTGCCTCATCAGTGATGGTGAATTCGCTGAAAATAAAGGACCTGGCCGGCGAAGCAGGTACCATCAAAGCCAGGATCAAAAAAAAGCAAAAAAAGATCTTCACGCGTTTTAGAGTCTGCATGGGTTATTCTTATGCCCGGTCCCCAGGGCGGTACCGCGGCTTTTTTGCAGGGCATACGGCCCTGCGTGATGCCTACTTGTTCATCATGTCCAAAAACTCCCTGTTGCTTTTGGTTCCTTTCATCTTATCAAGCAGAAATTCCATGCTGTCAACACTGTTCATTGGGGCGAGAACTTTTCTAAGGATCCAGACCTTGTTGAGCACGTCCTCGGACAGAAGCAGGTCCTCCTTGCGAGTGCCTGAGCGGTTGATGTCTATGGCCGGAAATACCCTCTTGTCGGCCAGATGGCGGTCCAAATATATCTCCATGTTGCCGGTGCCCTTGAATTCCTCGAAAATGACTTCGTCCATGCGCGATCCGGTATCGATAAGGGCCGTGGCGATAATAGTCAGGCTGCCGCCTTCTTCGATATTTCTGGCGGCGCCGAAAAATCTCTTGGGTCTTTGAAGGGCATTGGAGTCCAGGCCACCGGAAAGAACCCGGCCCGAGGAAGGGGTAATGGTGTTGTAGGCCCGGCCGAGCCTGGTTATGCTGTCCAGGAGAATTACCACGTCTTTTTTCCTCTCCACCAGTCTTTTGGCCTTTTCCAGGACCATTTCCGCCACCTGTACGTGCCTCTGCGGAGGTTCGTCGAAAGTGGAGCTGACCACCTCAGCATCCACCGTTCTTTCCATGTCCGTTACTTCTTCAGGACGTTCGTCTATGAGCAGGACAATCATGAAAACGTCAGGGGTGTTGGTGTTGATGGAGTTGGCAATGGACTGCAGAAGCACTGTTTTGCCGGTGCGCGGCGGAGCAACAATCAATCCTCTTTGACCGGTGCCCACAGGGCTTAAAAGGTCCAGGACCCGCGAAGAAAGGTTTTCCGCACCGTTTTCCAGAACAAAGCGCTTGTCAGGGTAAATGGGGGTCAGGTTGTCGAAAAGAACCAGGTTTTTGGACTCCGAAGGCTCGCCAAAGCCCACCTGGTTGACTCGAAGCAGTGCGAAGTAGCGCTCGCCTTCTTTGGGGGGACGGATCTGTCCGGAAACAACATCCCCGGTGCGCAGCCCGAACTTGCGTATCTGAGACGGCGATACATAGATGTCATCCGGACCGGGCATATAGCTGTACATGGGAGAGCGCAGAAAACCGAAGCCGTC
>PWGS01000006.1 GCA_003554505.1 Desulfonatronospira sp.
CTGGGATATCAGTTCAGCCAGGATGAAGAAGGCCTGAGTATTTTCAGCAGACAGACATCTCATGATAAAAGCCTTGCATGGACCAGTCCGGGTCCATGCTGGAGTCTGGGCTACTGTCTGCTTTCATTCAGGTTCCCCGGGATCTGTCTTTGCAATCCCGGCAATCTGTCCTCCTTGTGGCCGGGTTTCTGGAAGATATTTACCAATTTGACTCCAAAAAAAGAACAGGAAAGCGATGAACATTTTCAAAAATCAAGAAGACGAATCCGTATCCAGGGAGATTGAGCGTCTGGATGCCGAACTGGAAGAGATAAGGCAGCAGAAGGACATGTGTCTCAAGCGCAAAAAAGAGCTCATGTCCGAGGAAAAACCCAGTGAAGGTGTTTTCTTTCATGATGAAATCCACTCCATGCAGATGGAAGCCCTGCGACTGGAGGTGGAAGCTGAAACCAGGCGCAAGAAGATAAACCGTCTGCGTCTGGGATATGAATCTTAGGAGGCGTAATTTTGCACAAGAATCTTACCCGGAAAATCATTGAAAAACATCTGGTGGCTGGAAACCTGACACCGGGAGAGGAAATCCAGATAAAGATCGATCAGACACTTACCCAGGACGCTACAGGCACTATGGCCTATCTGCAGTGGGAAGCACTGGATCTGCCCAGGGTCAAGACCGAGCTTTCAGTAAGCTACGTGGATCACAATACCCTGCAGATGGGCTTTAAAAACCCCGATGACCACAGATACCTGCGAACTGTTGCCGCCAGGTACGGAATTGTGTTTTCCCCTCCGGGTACAGGGATCTGCCATCAACTGCACCTGGAGAATTTTGCCGTGCCCGGCAAGACCCTCATCGGGTCGGACAGCCACACTCCCACAGCCGGAGGAGTGGGCTCCCTGGCCATGGGTGCGGGAGGACTTTCGGTCGCTCTGGCAATGGCTGGAGAACCCTACAGTCTGTATATGCCCGGGGTGGTGAAGGTGTACCTGGAAGGAAAGCTGACAGGGCATGCCGGGGCCAAGGATATCATCCTGCACATCCTGCATAAGTTGAGCGTCAAGGGAGGCACAGGAAAGGTCCTGGAATATACGGGACCTGGTGTTGCCGACCTTTCCGTGCCCGAGAGAGCCACCATCACCAATATGGGGGCTGAGCTGGGAGCCACCACCTCGCTTTTTCCTGCAGACGAAACAACCTGGAAATTTCTGCGCAGCATGCAGCGTGAAGGGGATTTTTCCGAGCTTGTCCCGGACCCGGAAGCATCCTACGACCAGGAGCTTTTCGTGGATCTTTCCAGTATAGAGCCCATGGCGGCCAGGCCTCATATGCCGGATCTGGGCACCACTGTCAGGGACCTTGACGGCATGAAGGTGGACCAGGTGGCCATAGGATCCTGTACCAATTCCTCGTATGCGGATCTGAAGACCACGGCAAAAATCCTTGCAGGCCGCAAGGTGGCCGGAGATACGGAACTGCTTATATCCCCGGGATCCAAGCAGGTGCTTAAAATGCTGGCCGCCGA
This sequence comes from Desulfonatronospira sp., assembly GCA_003554505.1. Classification (GTDB taxonomy): domain Bacteria; phylum Desulfobacterota; class Desulfovibrionia; order Desulfovibrionales; family Desulfonatronovibrionaceae; genus Desulfonatronospira. Next base: position 1,524 of record PWGS01000006.1, read on the forward strand.
AGGCCTGCTGGAACCTCTCCTGGACTCCGGGGCCAGAATACTGGAATGCGCCTGTGGACCCTGTATTGGAATGGGCGGCTCTCCTGTTTCCGGCGGGGTAAGTGCGCGTACATTCAATCGCAATTTCGAGGGCAGAAGCGGAACCCAGGATGCCGGAGTTTACCTGGTAAGCCCGGTAACAGCGGCCCATACAGCCCTGGAGGGCGCATTCACCCCCCCGGAGAAATGGGGGGAGGCGCAGCCGCGGCCGGACCTGCCGGACAACGTGCCTTCCATCAGGGACCAGTTTGTCTTTCCTGAAGACGCTGATTCCCGGGAAATCTACCGCGGACCGAACATTGTCCCCCTGCCGGACTTTGAGCCTTTGCCGGAGAAGCTGGACCTTCCCATACTCATCAAGTGCGGGGACAATATCTCCACGGACCATATCCTGCCCGGAGGGGCTCAGGTTACGGCCCTGAGGTCCAATATTCCGGCAATAAGCGAGTACATCTTTTCGCATCTGGACAAAGATTTCGTGCCCCGGGCAAAGCAGGCCGGACAGGGGATTATCCTGGGCGGAGAGAATTATGGGCAGGGTTCCAGCCGGGAACACGCAGCCCTGGCTCCAAGTTATCTCGGGGTAAGGGTGGTGCTGGTGAAATCCTTTGCCCGCATCCACCGGGCCAACCTGATCAATTTCGGAATACTGCCCCTGATTCTGTCCAACCCACAGGATTACGACAGGCTGGAACAGGACCGGACAATCAGGGTGAACACCAGGGATCTTGCCCCCGGCGGGGAAATTTTTCTGGAAGCCGATGGGGGGTACAAAATAAAGGCCGGAAACGATTTGACCCCGGCAGAGTTGGAGATTATAAAATATGGAGGCCTTTTGAATCTGGTGCGTGAGAGAAAAAAGGGCAAGGCTTGATTTCATACTCTTTATGCCCTTATACGGGCAAATGTTTTGTTGCCCTCAAAGTAGATCGGTTGTGCTGTACGCAAAGGTTCACTTTAGTCTTAATTTAATTACAACAAATATAAGGGAGTCTTGATATGCTGGATATAATGCGCCGCAATGCACAGTCATGGATTGTCAAGGTGCTGTTTGGCATCATAGTGGTAGTTTTCGTTTTCTGGGGAGTGGGCAGCTTCACGGAAGATGATCGCGAAACTCTGGCCGTGGTCAATGGCGAACGTATTACCATACAGGAATTCGCCAGGGCCTATGAAAGCACGGCTCATTCCATGCGGGAGCAAAATCCAGGGCTCAGCCGGGAGGATATGCGTTCCATGCAGCTGAGGGAACAGGTTTTCAACCAGATGCTGAACTCCACGCTTCTGGTGCAGAAGGCCAATGACCTGGGGCTGTCTGTCACCCGGGAGCAGCTGCAGCAGGAGATCACCAGCCTGCCTGCTTTTTTCAGCGAGGAAAACAGGTTCGATCCCCAGCGCTATGAGCAGGTGCTTCGTTCCCACAGGCTGACGCCGTCACAGTTTGAACAGGATTTCAGACACAACCTGCTCATGGAGAAAATGGAAGATTATATATCATTGCCTGCTAAACCCAACGAGAAGGAAGTACTGGAGTTTTTCAATTATGTGCGGTCCCGGGCAAAGATAGATTACAAGCTATTTGAAGCTGATGAGTTCCAGGGTAAGGTAAACATTACAGAGGAACAGATCCAGGAGTACTATCAGGATAATCAGGACAGGTTCATGGAGCCGGAAAAGATCCGGATAGCCCACCTGGAGATTTCACCTGACGCCCTGGCCCGGGCACAAAGCGTTTCCAGAGACGAGATCGAGGCTTATTTCCAGAGCCATCAAAGTGAATTCGAGCAGCCGGAAGAAGTAAAGGCCAGACATATACTTATCGAGGTTGAAGAGGATGCACCCGAGATAGAACAGGAGCAGGCCCGGGAAAGGATTGAACAGATTCTGGCAGAGCTTGAAATGGGCCAAAGTTTTGAAGAGCTGGCCAGGGAGCACTCCCAGTGCCCCAGTGCAGCTGAAGGTGGAGATCTGGGCAGATTCGGACGCGGCGAGATGGTTGAGGCCTTTGAAGAAACAGCTTTTGATCTGACCCCCGGAGAAGTCAGCTCCCCTGTACAGACCAGGTTCGGCTGGCATCTGATCAAGGTGGAAGAATACGTGGAAGCTGCAAGTCCGGAACTTGAGGAAGTAGAGGACGAGATCCGCAGAAAGATCGGCAGGGAAAAGGCCGCGGACCAGATAGGGGACTATGCAGACGATGTCCTGGAAATAGTGGTGGCCGGAGGCAGCCTGGAAGAAGCTGCCGGCAGCCTGGGGCTGAAGCTGAAGGAAACCGGCTATTTTTCCAGGGAGCAGGGCCCTGAGGAACTGGAACTCCCCGGGGAGGCCCTGGACAGGCTTTTTAATCTCATGGAAGGCGAAGTCACAGAATCTCCCATCATGCTGGACAATGGATATCTTTATGCCGAGAAAACCGGGGTGAGGGAAGCCAGGAGCCTGGAACTGGAGGAAGTTGAAGAGGAGATAGTTCAAGAACTTACCCGGCAGAAGTCAATGGAAATGGCTGAGAATGCAGCCAGAGACATGCTGGACAGGATCCTGGACGAGGCAGTAGCCCCGGGTGAACTGGATCTTGTCACCAGCGAGCCTTTTGACAGGCAGGGGTTTATTCCGGGTCTGGGCATGAATCCACAGATTGCGGAACAGGCCTTTGCCCGGGATACTGGAATCTGGCTGCCAGAGGTCAAGTCCACTGATGCAGGGTACATCCTGGCCCGGGTAAAAGAGCATATACAGCCGGACCAGGAGCAGTTTGAACAGGAAAAGGAGCAATGGATGCAGTCATATGCCCAGATGCAGAGACAGCAGCTCTTTAATTCATATATTACCATGCTGCGCGCCAGGGCAGATATAAACATGGTCCGCCCGGAGGTTCTGGATAACTGATCATTTGATCGATCAAAGAGAAATAATGCCCTTGTCCCGCAAATACTGCATGGCTTCTTCGGCCCCGGTGAGAACCTTTTTCTCGTCGGGGCCTTTTTGTACTATGGTCACCGGCACCCCTCTGAAGCCCTGGACCTGAAAATATAATCTGGCCTGGTGGACAATTTCCTGCAGCTGGGCGGGGATTTCCACATCCGGTGTCCGGGGGTGCTGTTCCATGAGCAGAATTTCATAGAACGGGTTTTTATCTGAGAGGTCCATCTGTTTCAGGGCCGTAATTTTTTTCAGGTCTTCAGGGTCGGTATCCAAAGGGATGAAGTGCCATGAATAATTGAGTGGTTCCTCCCCCTCCTGGGCCAGATGCAGCATTACTTCAGTGCAGTGTGGACAGTGCAGGCTGAAGAAGAAGTGAAACCTGGGCCATTCCCTGGCATCCTCATCCGCCCAGCGGATTACTCCCACATCCTCCAGTGCGGGACTCTGCCCGGCCGTTGTTGCCGGCGGCTGCAGGATCCCTCCGGCAGTCATTCCGGCAATCCATACAGTCATTCCCAGTATGAACAAAAAGGCCTTTTTGCGCACCAGGGCAAAAAGGGCCAGGATGACAAAAAGGGAAACAGCCACAATAATGCACAAAAGGCATGGTTCTTTAATGACCAGGAATTGAAAACCCATAAGTCCTCCGTCAAAAGACAGGGCGCCCATGATCAGAATGGTCGCCAGGCCCCACATCCAGGCCCGGTTGTAGCGCCGGGCAAAGAAGTACACCAGCCACAGAATCAGCAAAAAGACAAATCCCATGAGAACAAGGTTGCTTTCACCGATGCGCACGTATTCTCCGACGATATGACAGGCTTCGGTGGGGCAGATGCTTACCCCCATGGTTCCGCGGATAATCAGGTCCAGGCCCAGACCCAGTGCGGCCAGAAGAAGTGCTGCGTGCAGCAGGGGGGCGCTCCAGGCATAACTTCCCCCACCGGTTGTTTCAGTGTTTTGTTTTTTCTTTTTTTTCATTTATGCACCTGTTCTTATCAGTTCTTGAAATCAAACATTTTCAGTACGTAATCCTCGAATGAATCCAGGCCCTTCTCCCATATCCTGTTCTGAAGATGGTAGATGTCCGGGTATATCCCGAGCTTTCTGCTTCTTTGAATCATCTCTCCGGCCCTGTTCCACATCTGCACTTCTTGCGAGCAGAGCCTTGCCAGTTCTTTTTCAAGCCAGGATCTGAGTAAAAAAGCCAGGTAAGGGTTGTTCTGCAGCGTTTCCTGCCAGAATGCGGACCAGTCATCGGGTTCCTCGCTGGAGGAGAGATATTGCATGAGCATGCCCAGGGACAAAATGCCCCGTCCGGCAATGGGTTCTTTCTGGCCGGTTTCGAAAAAACTCTCCCTGTGCCTGCCCAGAATAGAAGCAGCCTGCATCATGTCTGACAGAACCTTTTCTTCATGCTCCCTGTCCAGCTGCAGAAGCACCCGGTCCCGGAGCTTTTTATCCAGATCCCTGATGCCGAGGCTTTGCCCTTCCCCGGTCTGCACCCTGCAGTCCAGGGCTGCTTCCTGGTCCAGGACAAATC
>PWGS01000149.1 GCA_003554505.1 Desulfonatronospira sp.
ATTATGCATCTCTGAATCAATCCAGGACCCCCTTGGTACTTAGAAGCTCGGTCCTGTCCAGGGCAACCGCCTGACGCAGTGCCAGCCCCAGGGACTTGAAAGCTGCTTCCATGAGGTGGTGCCCGTTTTGTCCGTAATGAAAACTAAGATGCAGATTCATTCCAGAGTTACTGGCCAGAGACTTGAAGAATTCTCTGTATACGTCTTTTTCCTGCCCGGCTATCAGGCCTGGAAGTATCTCCTCGCCCCGGTAAACCAGGTAGGGTCGGCCGGAGATGTCCAGCACACACTGGCAAAGGGCTTCATCCAGGGGCACACTGGCCCGGCCCACCCGGTTTATGCCCTTTTTGTCCCCCAGAGCCTTTGCCAGGGCCTGCCCCAGGCAGATTCCCACGTCTTCCATGCTGTGGTGGGCATCCACATGCAGATCCCCCCGGCACTGCACTTTGAGGCCGAACCCTGCCCAATGCGCCATCAGGGTCAGCATGTGGTCAAAAAAACCCACCCCGGTCTGGACTTTAACGCCCTGCTCTTCCCCGGCATCCAGAAAAAGATCCAGTTCTACATCAGTCTCCAGCGTTTTCCTGTGAATACTTGCCTGCCGCATGTTAACCCTCTATTGTTTATCAGCTCTCATCCTCGTCTTGGTCATCATCTTCCTTTTTACCCCGGAATTTTCGCTCCCGGCCCCAGATATAGGCCACCCAGATGCTCACCTCGTACAGAAGGATCAAGGGGCCGGACATGAGCACCTGGCTGATGATATCCGGCGGCGTCAGAAAAGCGGCCGCCAGGAAAATGACCAGCACGGCGTACTTGCGCTGCTTGCGCAGGCCTTTGGACTGTACAATGCCCAGCCTGGCCAGGAAAAAGATGAACAGGGGCAGTTCAAAGGCGATGCCGAAGGCGAACAGAAGCTTCACCGCAAAGCTGAAATACTCCCGCAGAGAAGGCATGGGCTGGATCATTTCGGTGGCAAAACCCATGAAAAACTGAAAACCTATGGGAAAGACCACGAAATATCCAAAAAGTGCGCCCACAACAAAAAATACAGCAGAAATAAAGGCAATGGGAATAAGAAATTTGCGCTCCGTATCATACATTCCCGGGCCCACAAAGCGCCAGATCTGGTAAAAGATATATGGACTGGCCAGAAACACCCCGGCCACCAGGGAAACTTTGAGGTAGGTAAAAAAGGCCTCGGGCAGGCCGGTAAAAATCATGGAGCTGGCTTCAGGGAGCACCTTGACCAGAGGCTGCATCAAAATGTCGAACAGCCTCTCCTTGAATAGATAACAGATCAGAAATCCGACAAAGGCCGCGATAATGATGCGAAACAGACGGTATCGCAGCTCTTCCAGGTGTTCGGTGAAAGTCATGCCCTCTTCTTCGGGCGTTTCCTCTTCAGTGGTTTCTTGATCGTGCTCGGTTGTCATGACCTGGTTTCAGCCTCTTTATCCTGTTCCGGGGCGGTTGTTTCTGATTCTTCCTGCTTTTCACTGCCGGCTTTTTCCTCAGCCTGTTCTTTCTGTTCTTGTTCTTCCGGACTTTGTTCCGGGGAAGATTTTGCCTCGCTTTGGTCCTTATCTTCTTCCTCCGGGTCAGACTCCTGTTTCTTATCTGCTTTCCTGTCCATTTTCTTTTTCAGCCTGGTCTGCCGCTCCCTGCCCTCTTCCTCCTGGGCCTCAAGGTCTATGGTCCTTTTGACATCAGTACTTACCCGCTTGAACTCCGCCAGGGTCTTTCCCAGGGACCTGGCGATTTCCGGCAGCTTCTTGGGGCCCAGTACCAGAAGGGCCACCACCAGGATCACCAGAATTTCAGTAGTTCCTATTCCAAACATGACTTATACCCCTTGGCTCTATTCCCACTCTATGGTGCTTGGAGGCTTGGAGGAAATATCAAAGACCCCCCTGTTTACTCCCTGTACCTCATTTATGATCCGGTTGGAGATCCTGGCCAGGATTTCCGGGGGGATCCTGCTCCAGTCGGCGGTCATGGCATCGATGCTGTCAACAATGCGCAGGGCCACCACATGCTCGTAAGTTCTCTCGTCTCCCATGACCCCCACGGTCTTTAATGGCAACAGCACTGCAAACCCCTGCCACACCCTGGTATACCAGCTGGATGCGAAGAGCTCGTTTTGCACAATTCGGTCGGCTTTGCGAAGTATCTCCAGTCTTTCCGGAGTAATGTCTCCGATGACCCTGATGGCCAGACCGGGCCCGGGAAACGGATGCCGCCAGACAATGGGGTCGGGTATGCCAAGCTCCACAGCCACCTTGCGCACCTCGTCCTTGAAAAGCTCCCGCAACGGCTCCACCAGCTTGAGATCCATCTTTTCCGGCAGCCCGCCCACGTTGTGATGGCTTTTGATTACCGCTGAAGGACCTTTAAAGGAGATGCTCTCGATGACATCCGGATACAGGGTCCCCTGGGCCAGCCACTTGACGTCCGGGATAGACCCGGCCTCCTTTTCAAAAACCTCGATAAATGTGTGCCCGATAATCTTTCTTTTTTCCTCCGGGTCCTTGACCCCGTGCAGCCGGGAAAGAAAAAGGTCCTGGGCCTCTATGTGCTTCAGGTTCAGGTCGAAATACTTGGTCAGGCTCTCCACCACTTCCAGGGCTTCATTATGCCTGAGCACCCCGTTGTCCACCAGGATACAGTGCAGCCGCTTGCCGATGGCCTTATGCAGCAGCACAGCCACTACAGTGGAGTCAATGCCTCCGCTCAGGCCGCAGACCACCTGCTCGTCATCAGGAATCATCTCCCGGATCTCCTGGATGCAGTCCTGGATAAAGGAGGTCATGGACCAGTCCGGAACCAGACCGGCCACTTTAAAAAGAAAATTGTGCAGAATGCGGTAGCCCTCTTCGGTGTGGGCCACCTCGGGATGAAACTGCAGACCGTATATCTTTTGTTGAAAGTCGCCCAAAGCGGCGATTTCCACGCTGGAGGTGCGCCCCAGCACTTCAAATCCCGGCGGAGGTGTGAGAACCGTGTCGCCGTGAGACATCCAGACCGTCAGTCCTTCCTTATCTCCCAGTCCCTCCCACAGGGGACAATCACTGATAAACTCAAAGTCTGCCCTGCCGTACTCCCGGTTGCGGGCCGGTTCTACCTGGCCCCCGAAAAGATGGGCTAAGAGCTGCATCCCGTAACAGATGCCCAGGATGGGAAGACCCAGCTGGAAAACACCCTGGTCCACCTGAGGCGATTCCTCTCCGGCCACACTGGAAGGCCCGCCGGACAACACCAGGGCCGAGGGCTGCATGGCTTTTAAATCTTCCAGGCTGACGGTACAGGGATGAATTTCGGAGTATACCCCGGATTCCCGGATTCTTCTGGCAATCAGTTGAGTATACTGCGAACCGAAATCCAGAATAATGACCTTGTTTTGAACTTGCATGCCCTTTATGCCTCGTGAAGATTTTTATGACTTTTACCCCGGGTAAACAGTCCTGCGGGACCGCGGCCTCCGGCTTAATAGTTCTCTATACGGTAGTTGGGGGCTTCCTTGGTGATGATTACGTCGTGCACGTGGCTTTCGCGGTAACCGGCCGGGGTCATGGTCAGAAAACGCCCCTTTTCATGCAGTTCCTGAACCGTGGCGCATCCCAGATAACCCATGCCGGACTGCACACCGCCTATGAGCTGGTACACGGTATCTCCGGCCGCCCCCTTGAAAGGCACCCGTCCCACAATGCCTTCGGGTACAAGCTTGCTGCTTTTTTCCTGAAAATAACGGTCGCTGCTGCCATCGCGCATGGCGTCTATGGAACCCATGCCGCGGTAAATCTTGTACGTACGGCCCTGGTAGAGAATGGTCTCTCCGGGGCTTTCCGTAGTCCCGGCCAGCATGCTGCCCATCATCACGGTATCGGCTCCCGCCACCAGGGCCTTGATCACATCCCCGGAGAACTTGACCCCGCCGTCGGCAATAACGCAGCAGCCCTTTTCCCTGCAGGCCCTGGTGCACTCCATGACCGCAGTCACCTGGGGCACGCCGACCCCTGCCACCACCCTGGTGGTGCATATGGACCCCGGTCCGATGCCCACCTTTACCGCATCCACTCCGGCATCCACCAGGGCTTTTGCTCCTTCATAGGTGGCCACGTTTCCGGCGATGAGCTGACAGTCAGGATACGAGGCCTTTATGTCTCTGATGCCCTGAATGATATTTCTGGAATGACCATGCGCGGAATCAAGAACTATAAAGTCCGACCCGGCCTTGATAAGGGCCTCCACCCTGGCCATCTTGTCCTCGCCTGTGCCTACGGCCGCCCCCACCCTCAGCCGGCCCATTTCGTCCTTGCAGGCATTGGGATATTTCTTGATTTTCTCAATATCCTTTATAGTGATAAGGCCTTTAAGTCCGCCTCCTTTTTCCACCACCAGGAGCTTTTCAATCTTGTTTTTCTGCAGAATGTCCTTGGCTTCCAGCAGGGTCGTGCCCACCGGGACAGTGACAAGGTCGCCGCTGGTCATGACCTGGTCCACCCTGGTGCCCAGATCGCTTACAAAGCGCACATCACGGTTGGTGACAATGCCCCCCAGCCGGCCCTCTTCCTCCACAGGCAGCCCGGAAATACGGTACTCGGACATGAGGCGCAGAACTGTTTCCACGTCATCGCCCGGGCGAACAGTGACCGGGTCGACAATCATGCCGCTCTCGGATTTTTTTACCCGCTCCACCTCCTGACTCTGCTCCTCGATGCTCATGTTCTTATGCACCACGCCAACTCCGCCGGAACGGGCCATGGAGATGGCCATTTCTGCTTCGGTTACCGTATCCATGGCTGCGCTGAGCAAAGGGATATTAAGTTCTATCTGCGGAGTAAGCCGGGTCTTGAGGCTGGTTTCTTCAGGCAGGACCTCGGAATAATCCGGAACCAGCAAAACATCGTCAAAGGTTAATCCCTGGCCCCATATCTTTTCCATGACCCCTCCAGTAAGTTTGTAAAGAATGCCCTGTATCCTGAAAAATTTATTCCTGTTACCGGTAATCTCCTGTTTATGTCAAACGCTAAAGCACGCCCTCCAGCCTGAAAATCCCAGGTAAACACAGACACCGCCTGTCATATTCCTTCGCCGGGAGCAGGTGTCTCCAGTTCCTGGCGTACTCTTTCCAGAAGATCCGGATGGTCCGGATCTATTTCAATAATTTTTTCCAGATGCTCCCGGGCCTTTTCCGGCTCATCAAGATAGTACTTGTAAATGATGGCCAGATTGAAGTGGCCCTGGTGGTTTTCGGGATTGATTTCGAGAAGCCTGTGGAATTTCTCCCTGGCTTCGGCATGCTGCTGCATCTGAAACAGGGTGAACCCTGCCTGGTTCAGGGCCAGCTGGTTATCTGGATCCACATTCAAGGCCCTTCTCCAGAAGGAAAGAGCCTTATCCCAGTCCTCGCTCTGCATAAAAAAGCTGGCCAGCTGAGTTATGGCCTCTACATTTTCAGGGTTTTGCTCCACCTCCTGCATGAGACCGGCAATACGCGACATCATCTGCTGATCCGCCTGACGGGTCTGTGTCTCCTCAACAAGTGAGGGTGACTCAATCCTGTACCAGATTGAGGACAGAAATATAACGGCCAGCCCCACAATGGCGAAGGCAACCACCGCCCTTTGAATGTTCGAGGAGGATAAAAGGCCGCTACTCATGGTGCATCACCTCCAGCTGCCTTATCTTCTTCTCAAGCTTCTTCTGACCCATGGCCAGAAAGAAGAGGTACCCTCCGATGCCCAACCATACAACCACGTTGCTGGCAATCAGATATGTCATAAAAAAACCAACCTTTTGCTTATTTATAGTAACCGGGCTTTTTCCGCGACCATGCACGGAAAAAGAGGACCCTGCGAGGCAAATTTAAAAAAAGAAGTAACTGTTCAGCACATTTTGTGTGTACTCTTGTTCTGGCCATCGGTGTCGGGGTCGGTATCGGTATCGGGGTCGATAGAAAACCGAAAGCCAAAGTTGCGTGGGGCCTTCCCCAACAGC
>PWGS01000219.1 GCA_003554505.1 Desulfonatronospira sp.
GGATTACCGCGGTCAGGCGGGGCACGGCCCACATGGCCGGCATTCATCTTTTCGACCCTGAAACCGGGGACTACAACTTTCCATTTCTGGATAAATATGCCCCTGACCTGGACTACAGGCTTATCAACCTGGCTGTGCGGCACCAGGGACTGATGGTTTTGCCGGGCAACCCAAGAAACATCCGCTCCCTGCAGGACCTGACCCGGGATGACGTGGAATTCGTCAACCGTCAGAAGGGGGCAGGCACCAGGATCCTTCTGGACCACCATCTGCAGCAGGCGGATATTTCCCCTGAACAGGTGAAAGGTTACTCCAGTGAAGAGTACACTCACATGGGGGTTGCAGTAAATGTCCTGAGCCGGACCGCTGATTGCGGACTGGGCATCAAGGCCGCAGCACAGGCCCTGGGTCTGGACTTTGTGCCCCTGGCCAGGGAGCGCTATGACCTGCTCATCCCTGCAGATTTCATCCAGGACGACAAGGTGTCCCAGGTGATGGAACTGCTGCACTCCCGGCACTTCAAGTCCGGGATTGAAAGCCTGGGCGGCTACGAAACCACCCTCACCGGCCGGGAAATGAAGCCCGGCATGGGGCTTTAGCCTGTTACCCGCCTTGGATCAGGGTTTTTACGTGGGCTGCACATGCCCGGGCCAGACCGTCCAGGTTGTACCCCCCTTCCAGGGTTGACACCAGCCGTCCCGAGGCATGCTTGCCGGCTATTTCCATGGCGATTTCGGGGAGCCTTGCAAAATCGTCCTCTGTAAGGTTGAAGCGGCCCAGGAGATCTCCCTGCATGGCGTCAAAGCCGGCGGAAACAAGCACAAGCTGGGGCTTGTATTCATCCATGGCCGGGACCAGGTGCCGGGTAAAGGCGGGCAGAATCTCATCCCGGCCGGCACCGGCACGAAACGGAAAATTCATATTAGTTCCCCGGCCTTTGCCGGAGCCGGTCTCATGCCTTTCGCCGGTAAAGGGAAACCAGGCTTCCTGGTGGGTGCTGAAGAAAAACCCCTCCTGCTCCTGGTAAAAGGCCTCCTGGGTACCATTTCCATGGTGCACATCCCAGTCTATGACCACTATGCGGTCCAGGCCGTATTTTTTCCTGGCGTGCCTGGCAGCCAGGGCCACGTTGTTGAACAGGCAAAAACCCATGCCCATGCCGGGGCGGGCGTGATGCCCCGGAGGACGCACCGGGCAGAAGGCATTGGCCGCGCTGCCCTCCATGACCAGGTCCACCGCGTTTATAAGACCTCCTGCAGCGGCAAGGGCCGCATCCCAGGAACCATTGCTTATACCGGTATCAGGATACCCCAGAGAGTGGCGTCCGGCGGCTACGCTGTCGCGCACCAGATCCACGTAGCCGGCTTCATGATTGCTCAGCAGGTCCTCTTCCCGGGCCGGCTCAGGGCTTTGCCATGCCAGCTGCGAACCCTGATCCCCGTTCTGCAGGGCGGAAACAATGGCATCCAGCCTGGCCGGACTCTCGGGATGGCCGCTGCCGGCCAGGTGGGTCTTGCATATCTGATCATACATAATGAAGGTTTTAGTCATCTGCCTTCTCCTTTTGGTCTTACGCTCATCCTCAATACCCCAACCTAAATTCTTAATGCGCGCCATGCCCGCAACCCAAGCGAAAAAAATTGCCCCTGGCCACTTAAGTGTCTGTGCTTACGCTTATCATCGGTGTCGGAATCGGTATCGGGATCGGCTTCCGGCTCGGAGAGCCTACAGCTCGGAGAGGGTCGAAGTCAGAATCAAATCCGGTAGACACAGTCATGTAAAAAACTGCCCAATATTTTCGATACCGATTCCGATACCGACACCGACACCGACAAAGACAATAGCATAAGCAAAAAGCGGAATAATTCAAGTGCCATAGAACAAACCTTTCTTGTTTTTTATGGCAAGGTTTCAGTAGTAAGCCACTAAATTCTTAATCTATAAAAGAAAACAAAGCCTCATCTCCGGGATCGAGCCCCAGCAGCCGGGCAGCGCTGTATTCCCTGGCCGCGATCTCAAGTCTGCCCTGGCTTCCGGTGACCAGGCCCAGACAGCCTTCGGGGATGGCGGCGTAGTATGAAACCAGAACCATTTCATAACCGCCGATGCGCATTCGTGCCCCCTGCAGCCTGCCCGCCCAGGGGTCTATGTCCAGGTTGAGCACCAGGTTGCCGTAGTGGTCCCGGTGCAGTACCATGCATTTCACCCCGGTACTGCACACTGCCGGCACAGGCAGATAAAGTCTGACCAGCTCCTGGGGATCAAAAGGCTCAAAATCCGCGGGAACCCTTTGCTCACGAGCCAGCTCCGCCCCCAGGGGTGCAAATATATCCCGGCCGTGAAATGTGGTGGATGAAGGAGGATTGCCCAGAAACCTTCTGCACGTCTTCAAAAGCCCCGCATCCAGAGCCTGGGACAGAAGACCGTTGTCCGGAGCCAATATCCAGCAGGCCCGGGTTTCGGCCAGGACTATGCCCCGATCCGATCCCACCCCCGGGTCGACAACCGCGATGAAAACCGTGCCTGCTGGGAAAAAATCCAGGGAGGAAGCCAGCAGAAAACCGGCCTGGTGAATATTAAAGGCCTGCACACCATGGGTCAGATCCACGATGGCCGCCTGGGGGCAATGCCTGTATATAACCCCCTTCATCTGTCCTGCATAAGGGTCATCCAGGCCAAAATCCGTTAGCAGAACAATCAAAGACATGGCCTCCTCCTTGAAGAATTATCAGTTCATCATGAGCAGCCTGGCACCAGCATGGATGATAAATCCCGCCTCATGCCCCGTGAGAAAATGGTTGTTGCTTCATGATAGCATCTATCAGAAAAAATCCGCCTTGACCATGCCTTGCACCTGCTTTATGAAAGTAATTTTCACCAATTTGAGGAAAATGATGCAATTTCATTCCATAGATCTTTCCCTGCAGGAAAAATACAACCGCTTGTTCGCCGAAACCCGGCAGCCAGTGTCAGACTACAGTTTTACCAATGTCTGGGGCTGGTCCCAGGAATACTGTCTGGAAATCGCCTTTGACCATGGACTGGCCTGGATCAGACAGGAAAAGCCCGAACAGGGATACTGGGCGCCGGTGGGAAACTGGAATGTAGACTGGGCTGAAGCACTGGGCAGCTTTCCCAGACCGGCTGAATTTATCCGGGTTCCTGAAAAGCTGGCCGGCATCTGGAAGCAGAGCATGCCCGGTATCAAAGTGTATGAAGCCCGGGAACACTGGGACTACCTGTATTCAGTACCGGAACTCATGGCTCTCAAGGGCAACAAGTGGCACAAGAAAAAGAACCTGTACAACCAGTTCGTCAAATACAACGACTACTCTTATGTTGACCTGGACCGCCGGCATATAGAATATGCACTGGGTTTGCAGACAGAATGGTGCCTGTGGAAAGAATGCGAAGATTCCCAGACTCTGGAAGCTGAAAATCAGGTAGTGGTCCGGGTTTTCAACGCCTGGGAGGATCTCCAGGGGCTTTTCGGGGCCGGAATTATGGTAAACGGTGATATGGCCGCCTTCACTGTGGCCGAAGCCCTGCCGGATCATACCCTGCTCATACACTTTGAAAAAGGATGTCCCAAGTACAAGGGGGTTTATCAGGCCATGAACAGTCTTTTTCTGCAAAACTCCGCCCCTGACTTTGAGGTGGTCAACCGGGAGCAGGACATGGGTGATCCTGGCCTTAAGAAAGCCAAAGAGTCCTATCACCCCATCGGTTTTCTAAAGAAATACACCGTGGTTATAGAATAGAAACAGCAGCTGTCAGACAGTTATCATGAAGACCTGAAAAGCATCCAGTAAAAAACCTCACATCTCCTCCCAGTACCTGCATCCCTTTACCGGGCAGGCCAGGGGCTGTCCACGGGTCTTGGTATTCTTCTGCACCAGGACCTTTGACCCGCACTCCGGGCACTCTTTGGCCACAGGCGGATTCCAGAGCGCATAGTCACACTCTGGATACCTGTTGCATCCGTAAAATATCTTGCTTCTGCGGCTGCTCTTTTCCACGAGTTCCCCGGTACAGCCGTCCTGAGGACAGGCAATACCAGTGGAAAAAGGAGCGCTGTGCTTGCACTTGGGATAGTTGTCGCATGCTATAAAGCGGCTTCCGGTACGGGCTTTCTTGATGACCAGATCTCCGCCGCAGTCCGGGCAAGTCCCCACCTTTTCGCGCTCCACCGTCTCGTTTTCCACCTGCTGCACGCTGCCCTTGTCATCCCGGGTGAAATTGCTGGTGTTCTTGCATTCCGGGTAGTTGGAACAGGCCAGAAAAGCCCCGTTTCGCCCGAAACGGATAAGCATGGTCCCCCCGCACTTGTCGCACTTGATGTCTGTCTCCTTGCCTCCTTTGACCGAGGCCATGGCCTTCTGGGCCTTTTCCAGGGTGGGGTAGAACTCTGAGGTAAAACTTCGCATCACTTCCACCCAGTCCTTTTCACCCAGAGCGATTGTATCCAGATCCTGCTCCAGCTGGGCGGTAAAACCTGCATCCAGCAAGGACGGAAAATGCTCCACCAAAAGATCGCACACCTCGGAGCCAAGCTCTGTGGGCCGAAAGTTCTTATCTTCCAGGGTCACATATTCCCTGTCCAGGAGAGTGGAAATAATGGCCGCGTACGTGGACGGCCTGCCTATACCCAGTTCTTCCAGCCTGCGCACCAGGGAGGCTTCGCTGTATCTGGCCGGGGGCTGGGTGAACTTCTGCTCCTTGGACAGGTTTTCCAGATTCAGCTCTTCATCCTTGGCCAGCTTCGGCAGGAGGCTGTCCTCCTGGGTTCCCCCGGGGGGGTAAATGCTCAGAAAACCCGGGAATATAATGCGCTCTCCCTTGGCCCGCCACAGAGTGTTCGCTGCCTTGACGGTCACCACCGTATCCCAGAACCTGGCCGCGGCCATCTGGGAGGCCATGAACCTGGACCAGATGAGATTGTAGAGTACGTAGTCATCCCTGGACAGGTATGGCTTGATCTCTTCCGGGGTGATGGAAGGATCCACCGGCCTGATGGCTTCGTGGGCGTCCTGGGCTGAGCCCTTGGATTTGAAGAACCTGGTCTTTTTGGGATAATATTCCTTGCCCAGGTTGTTTATGATCCAGGACCTGGCCTCCTGCTGGGCCTCCTTGGCCACCCGCACCGAATCGGTACGCATGTAGGTTATAAGGGCGGTTGTTCCCTTGTCTCCCAGTTCCAGGCCTTCATACAGACGCTGGGCCACACTCATGGTCCGCTTGGCGGTGAATCCCAGGCGGTTGCTGGCTTCCTGCTGCAGGGTGGAGGTGATAAACGGCGGCTTGGGATCCCTGGATCTCTCCTTTTCCTCGACCGACTGAACAGTAAACGAAGCCCCCCTGACCTTTTCCTCCAGGGCCAGGGCCTCTTTTTCCGAAGGCACATGGGCCTTTTTACCGGCAATCTTCCACAGTCCCGTCTCAAAACTTTCCCGGGCCTGTGTCTGCAACATGGCCTTGAACACCCAGTATTCTTCCGGCACAAAGGCCTGTCGCTCACGCTCGCGCTCCACTATCATGCGCAGGGCCACGGACTGCACCCGGCCGGCGGAAAGGCCGCGCTTGACCTTTTTCCAGAGAAGAGGCGATATCTTGTAGCCCACCAGCCTGTCCAGGACCCGCCTGGCCTGCTGGGAATCGAAAAGGCTCCGGTTCAGCCCTCTTGGATTCTGCAGGGCCTCCTGTACCGCCCTGGAAGTGATCTCGTTGAACTGGATACGATGGATATTGGAATTCTTGGGCCTGATTTCCTCGGCAATATGCCAGGCTATGGCTTCACCTTCCCGGTCCGGGTCCGGGGCCAGGAAAACCCGGCCGGATTTGGCAGCGCTCTGCTTGAGCTTGTTGACCACCTTTTTCTTGCCGTAAATTATTTCATATTCAGGCTGAAACCCGTTTTCTTCATCCACACCCAGCGTTTTCTTGGGCAGATCCCGGATATGACCCACTGAGGCCTCAACCATGTA
>PWGS01000144.1 GCA_003554505.1 Desulfonatronospira sp.
CCGCTACTAACATCAAACCTTCCGATTGCTTTAGCCTTATTTCGTGGATTACCCTCAGCATTGCGGAAGTACTTCACATATTTGTAGACGTACTTTTCGCCTTTTGCCCCAGCTACTTTTATATGAACACCATCACCTTCGGGAATTTCGACCAGAGATTCGTTGTAAACAGCCACTTCAAACACCTCCTGTATACGCTAATTATAGCGTATACATAAAGGAATTGCAAGATGAATTTTAACCATATCTCATGGAGCAAAAACCCCCAAAACATAGGCTTTTCTCAGCATAATATGACTCTAGTAGTCAGAGGGTCCGTCTACGCTAATTTTTGTGGGGAATTTAGGATAATAAAAGATAACGCAGGGACGGCGCTGTTACCCATTTGTTGAGCAATAGTTCCGTCCCAGTGCTGTGTTTTAAACTAGATGCAGATCCAGAAATACTTAACATAATTTGGAGAATTGATGGTCCGGATATCGGATGGAATATGATTATGGTTGCCATTGAAGAAGTAAAAAAGCTCATCACCTGCTTCATAGACAAAACCACACCGCCCCTGGCTTTCATCTTCGTTAATGCGATTTACCCAGTAGCTCTTAACCACTCCTGCTGTACCAATTGATTCGTACCACTGCAGGTCGTAACTTATTTCTCCTTTTTCAGCCAGACTTAAGATTGTATCTATTGCTGTTACCACTACTGGTTGAAACATATCCGACCTAAGGTTATGAGCTGTGACTTCAACCTCTTCAAAAATATGCTTATCGTTTTTGCCCTCGATAATTACTTCAGGAACTATAATTTTGCCGCCGTTTTCATCTTTACGCCTGATTTCATCGCGGTAAGTATTGTAGATGGATTCGAGGCGTTCTTCCGGTTGCTTGACCATCTTCAGGAACATTTCATCTTTGTATGGGTAGTGATCCATCCGATATACACTACGTTCAAGCCAACCGCCATCGTAGTAGGCGCTATACCACCAATCGGTGCGTCCATCAAGGCTGTCAATGATATGGGTGTTCATTTCTTCATCAAAGTAGTAGTCCATGTCAATTTGTCCGTCCTGCGCCAGGTAAACCAAAATATCGAAAATAGAAAAGTAACCTTCTCTGAATATATCTTTCCGCACGGTTTCAACTTTCTGTGGATCAAAAGAGAAAGTACCCAGGCCATCTATTTCGATTTCCCCCGCCCCTGTCGCGGCAGTTTCACTGACTTCTCCAAACACCTGGTTTTTCTTATCCGCCGCTTCGAATTCAGGGTCAATAGCTTCTGGTTCAGAAGCTTCGGGCTCTGATATTTCTTCTTCGGTACAACTGCTGGCAGCAGTAATTAGAACCATGGATATTACAACAAGCATAAGGTAACCTGCATTTTTCATAAAACTAACCTCCCCAGTCAGGTATTTGATGTAAACATAAACCATATAAAACTAACTATATTATTATTATATCATAATATTAAAGATATTAAAATTAATAATCATTATTGGTTGGAGCAGGTTTAATGTAGAGGTTTTACCAGCTTTACCGGAAAGAAAAATTTTCCCCTGCCGTTTTGGCCGTAGCGTTGGCTTATTAAGGTGTTTTATATGATTTTGACTTTTTACTTGGCGCATCCGGATCTCTAAATGGAAGTGGAACAACGGTAACTAATTAATTTTATGAATCTTATCAGGTTACATACATGGGCATCCTTTCCAAAAGAAGTGAGAAGGGATCTTGTTTAGACTTTATTATTAAGTCTCCTGGAAAAAATCAGGGGGCATCTTTTTTATTGAGCAAAGCTGATATATCTAAAAGAAGCCTTGACAAACACAATTGCTTATCTTATTATCTATTTAAGCAAATCATTAATTAGATTAAGGATGTATTGATATGGATAACCAGAAAATGAATATTGAGAGTAAAACCAGTTTGGTCAGGGTGCTCAGGACCCTGGGTGATGAAACCCGTTTTCAAATAATCAAACTACTCCTTGATAATGACTTATGTGTAGGGGCACTGGCCCGGATTATGGATATATCTAAACCGGCGGTCTCTCAACACTTGAAAATACTCAGGGAGGCCGGCTTGATAAGAGGAGATAAGCGTGGTTACTGGACTCATTACGAAGTGCAAAGGGAGCCGCTCCGGGAATCTGCCCGGCAACTGCAGGCATTAATCGAAACTCCGGCTGCTCTTGATAATAATTCTTATATATGTTTACGAACAAAGGTAAACGAATCTAAAACAGAAAGGAGGGTGCTGAAGATGTGTGAAAACTGTTGTGCGCAACCGGACAAGTTGAAAACCAAACCTGAAGAATGTACCCCGGAACAAATCAAAGAATGTCACGGTGATCAAAAAGAACATTCCTGTGAAACTCGTTGTGAAAAACCGGACAAGTTGAAAACCAAACCCGAAGAATGTACCCCGGAACAAATCAAAGAGTGCCATGGTGATCAGAATGGCCACCAATGTGAATGAGAAAATTGATAAGAAAATGGAATAGAAAAAAATGA
Organism: Desulfonatronospira sp.; assembly: GCA_003554505.1. GTDB lineage: Bacteria > Desulfobacterota > Desulfovibrionia > Desulfovibrionales > Desulfonatronovibrionaceae > Desulfonatronospira. The sequence continues at coordinate 2,507 of PWGS01000144.1, forward strand.
CGGAGATTGCAGAATTGTCAAAGTTACTTTAGAAGTTGAAGCTGACTTGCCTGTAAATGAGGAGAGGTGAGCGATAAAACTGAAGATTATTGAAGCAGATGATTTAAAGAAAAACTATAATGGTTTTACTGCTGTGGAAGGTGTAAATTTCCATATTAACCAGGGCGAAATATTTGGTTTTCTCGGTCCGAACGGGGCAGGGAAAACTACAACAATCAATATGCTCACCGGTTTGTCAAAAATAACCAGTGGAACAGTTAAATTGCTCGGAGAAGATTACTCCCGCAATGTTAAAAAGGCCCAGGCTATGATGGGCATAGTCCCCGATGAAAGTAATCTTTATGAAGAACTGGATGGATGGGAGAATTTGGGCTTCTGCGGAGCACTTTACGGTATGGATAAAAATCTGCGTGAAGAAAGGGCCAGTCAACTGCTGCATGAATTCGGCTTAGAGGAAGCAGCGCGCAAACCATTTAAAGCCTACTCCAAGGGAATGAAACGAAAACTCACCATAGCAGCAGGGATTATTCATCAACCTCAAATTCTGTTTTTGGATGAACCGACCACCGGAATTGATGTGGCTTTTGCCCGGCAAATTCGCAACCTGATTGTAGATCTTCATAATAAGGGCACAACAATTTTTTTGACCACTCATTATATTGAAGAGGCAGAGCGGCTTTGTGAAAGATTGGCTTTTATAGTGCAGGGCAAAATCGTTCGAGAAGGTACTGTAGAAGAATTGATGCAAGAAACCCAGGGAGAAAATATTGTTAACTTTACTTTGGGTGGAGATTTCTCCGAAATAGACGAAGATTTCAGAAGTTATTTCCCTGCATATGATATTAAGATGGGTAGGGACAATGTAGTTAGCATTCATTCTCAATCAACCTTTACCCTGCTTCCCCTGGTCCGTTTTTTTGAAGAACGGGATCTGCCGGTTTATGAAGCAAAGATTATCCGACCTTCTTTAGAAGAAGTCTTTGTTAAGGTTACCGGCATAGAGCTGCAAAAGATGCAAAATCAAAGGGGGGATCGCTAATGAAAACATGGATTGCATTTGCCAATATTCTGATCAAAGATATGCGCAGCTATTATTTAAAGCCACCTAATATCAGCTGGGGCTTGATATTTCCGGTAGCCTGGACATTGATGTTCTTTTTGCGTTCCCCTGTCCCGGTTGATGTCCGCGACCTTTTACCTGGGGTTATTGCTCTTTCTATATTATTCGGGACTACATCCATGTTGGCGGTAACCATTACGTTTGAAAGGAAAAGCCGTTCTTTTGAACGCCTGCTGCTGGCCCCGATCAGCCTTAACTTATTAATGCTTTCTAAAACTTCCGGAGCTATATTGTTTGGGGTTATTAATGCTTTTATTCCTATTATTTTTGCGAGCTTCATGACCGGGTTGTCCGGGATTAGGTGGCCAATGGTGCTGGGTAGTGTAATATTAATTGCGATAACTTCAACCTTCATGGGGCTATTTATTGCTGTTTCAGTCAGTCAGGTCTTTGAAGCCCAGACTTTTTCAAATTCTTTCCGCTTTCCAATTCTTTTTATGTGTGGACTTTTTATTCCACTGACTGATCTGCCGGTTTTTCTGCTGCCGGTTTCGTATGTGCTGCCCCTGACATACGGAGTAGATATACTAAAAACAGCGATCAATGATAACGGTCTAATATCCGTTCCGCTCAGCTTCCTGTCTCTGGCTGCCTTTAGTGTATTACTTTTTGCATACAGCATCTACAATGTAAACCGAAAATGGATCCATTGATCCCTGTAGGGGGCCTCATTTTAGATAACGGCTCAGAATAATGTTTTTCTCCCAACGGCCGGATAATCCCGGGGAATCACTGCGATAATGGGTGCCCCGGCTTTCTTTTCGAACCTGGGCTGAATCAATGATTAATTCTGCTACCAGGTTGAGATTTTTTAATTCAAGAAAAGCTCGGAGCTCATTTTTGTTATCCCATACAATCGAATCTTGCCACGTTAAGACTAATTCTTTGGCTTCTTGAAGGGATTTCTCGTTTCTGATAAGCCCAACTTTTTCCATCATTATCTTGCTGAGCTGTTTCCTGATGTCCCGATAGTTATTCTGGGTCTTCTTAGATGTTTTATTACTAAAAAGCTGATTGGCACTTTTCTTGACTTGTTTTTCCAGCGCAGGTCGGTCAGAATTATTTTTTTGATTTAACGTTATTCCATTGGCAAATATAGCAGCTTGTTCTCCTGAAATCCTGCCAAAAACGAGTGCTTCTGTGAGGGCATTACCCCCCAGCCTGTCTGCCCCGTGCAGCCCTCCTACTATTTCGCCGGCTGCGTATAGTCCTGGTATATCCGTCTGGCAGTATTGATCAGCAACAATACCACCACAAAAGAAATGGGATACAGGCATAACCGGGATGTATTCCTGGTTTTCCATAATATTTTTTGTCCAGGATTTAACCGGTTCGATATCGGACAAACCAAAAATGTCCTTCGCTTTTTCCCATTTTTCGTCCCCAAAATCGAACTTGAGTTTAACAGCACCGTTCACTCCCCGGTTATTAATGACTTCTAAAGCCATACTGCGGCTTAACTCATCTCGTGATGCGCTGGCCAGGGGAAGTTTATTGATATTATATTTTTTTACGATATCTTCTCCATTCGCGTTGATAAAATAGCCTGCATCGGCAAGGACCGCTGGTAAAAACCTGGGTTTTTTATCTGGATAAGCCGTTGCAATGGGGTAAAATTGCACGAATTCCAGGTCAATTAACGGAAGTCCCGCCCGGTAAGCTAGTCCATAGCCGTCACCGGTTGTGCCCGGCGGATTATCAGTGCGATGATAAAGAGCCCCGGCTCCTCCTGTGGCCAGCACAATAGAGTTTGCATAGATCACAACCGGTTCAGGGTCGTTTTCAAAAAAACCCCAGATGCCGGCAGCTCGGTCGTCATTTACAATTAATTCCCAGGCAAAAAAGGGGTGCATAAACTCTATGCCTAAATAATGAGCATGTTCCAGGAGTGCTTTACTTATTAGTGCTCCGTTTCCTTCCAGTTTATGACTGGGGATATAGCGCCATATACTTCTTTTTTGTAAAGATAGCCCGTAATCTTCCAACAGATCGATATCGGTTTCACTATTGTCAATCATGGTTTTAAGCAGTTCACGATCATTTAAATTGTAGCCACTATTTAAAGATTCCTTTACATATGTTTCCGGCGGGTAATTTACAGAGGTGTTGCGGAATATCCCTTGACTGACAGTTGTGCAGTTAGCTAATCCGGGAGGTGATTTAGTGCAGAGCAGCACTTTTAATGCGGGAAACTTTTCCTTGCACCGGATAGCCGCTATTAAACCAGCCAGCCCACTTCCGGTAACCAGCAAATCAGTTTCAAATTTTTTCATTATAA
>PWGS01000042.1 GCA_003554505.1 Desulfonatronospira sp.
ATCAAGTTGCTGGTTGACTTGCAGGCTTGGAACAAGATAGCAAGTATTATTGAAAGCACTGCAGAGCCGCTGGCAGTACACTTTTGAAGTTTTTGAGCCAGTTTGAAAGTTCTTGTGTTTCTTCAACTGTATTCAGGTTGGACCCGGCTGGTTCGTTTATTGTTAAACTGCAGCAAGGAAGCCAGAGCAAGCACGGATTTCTTATGAAAGATCCGTTCTTCCGGATGGTACACCCTGCAAGAAAGTATTATTTTCAAAGGAGATCAAGGAATGGCAAAAACCGGTAAAGAGCAAAAGCCCGGCAAAGAGGCCCAGGAAAACAAACAGGAGCCCAAAGCTCCTAAGCAGAAGAACAGCTTTGAAGCCCACAAATCCAAGCTGGTCCTCAAGGCCAGTGAAATCATGGATATGGGTGTGGAGGCTGAACTGCTGGTGGGAGGCAAGAACTTCAATCCCGCCATCATCAACACCATCGAAAATATACGGGCTCCTCAGTTCAGGGCCATATCGGCCACTGCTTTTCATAAGCTCCTGGATGAAACCAAGGTCAATGCAGCTGCCATCAGGTCTTCGGTGGACAAGGAATACGACGTTATTGACTGGAAGGACCAGGCCATCAACGATGATCCGGACTTTCTGAAAAAACTGGTTCGAAAACTTGCCGTCCAGGTCAAAAGAACCCCGCAAAAGAAAGACAGCACATTTATAAGGCTGCGCACCTTCATAAATAACGTTGTGGAAGGCTTTGCAGTATCTCCTGAAGGCATTGACCAGCTTCGTAAAAGGTCAGTCCTGGTACAGACAGCCATCTTGAGCGTGGACCTGCCCAAGGAAGTTGAAGAGGCTGTCAGGCAGGCCTACAACGGTATCTGCAGGGAAGTGGGCCAGGACAACGTTCCTGTGGCCGTACGTTCTTCTGCTGCCGGAGAGGACAGCCGCAAGAAGGCCTTTGCCGGCCTTCAGGATACCTACCTGAATATCGTCAGCGAAAGCAGTGCCGTGGAAGCGTACCACTGGGACTGTGCCTCGGCCTACAACCTGCGCAGCATGACCTACCGCAGGGAAGCCATCCTGGATGCAGTGGCCAAGGCTGAATCCACCGGGGATGATTCCATAGCCTCCAAGGCCAAGGAAGAGTGGTCCATAGAAAACACTTCCCTGTCCGTATGCATCATGCGCATGATCAATCCCGTCATTTCAGGAACGGCATTCAGCGCGGACACCGCCACCGGCTGTCAGGGAACTGACCGCAAGGACCTGGTATCCATTGATGCCAGTTACGGTCTGGGGGAAGCGGTGGTAAGCGGCATGGTCACTCCGGACAAGTTTTACGTTTTCCAGCGCGACGACGGAGAAGAGGTCGTTATTCGGCATATGGGCTTCAAGGACAAAAAGATAGTCTACGATGAGACCGGAGTAGGGACCGTGGTGCAGAAGGTCCCCGAAGACCTGGTCACCCGCTGGTCTCTGTCCCTGGCCCAGGCCGAAATCGTGGCCAAGGGAGTGCGGGCCATCAGCAAGGCCTACGAAGGCATGATCATGGACACCGAGTTCTGCATCGACGCCTGGGACCGCCTGTGGTTCGTGCAGGCAAGGCCCGAGACCAGGTGGAACGAAGAGCTGGAAAAGCATCCCGATACCATCTTCATGCGGCGCATGGAAGCCAATAAAAATGCCATTGCCAATGCAGAGATAATACTCGAAGGCAACGGCGCTTCCAGGGGGGCTGGACAGGGCACCGTCAAGTTTCTGCGTTCCGCTCTGGAACTGAACAAGATAAACAAGGGTGATATCCTGGCTGCGGAACGCACCGATCCGGATATGGTCCCCGGCATGCGCGTTGCATCAGGGATTCTGGCTGATGCCGGTGGAGATACAAGCCACGCAGCCATTACCTCCAGGGAACTGGGGATCCCGGCCATTATCGGCATCAAGAGGCTGGAGGCCCTGCGGGCCCTGGACGGGCAGGAGGTCACAGTGGACGGTTCCAGGGGGCTGGTCTACCGAGGTCTGGTTCCCCTGGAGGAAGTGGGCGGCGAGATCGACGTGGGCAAGCTGCCGGCCACCAAGACCAAGGTAGGGCTTATTCTTGCCGATGTGGGTCAGGCCCTGTTCCTGTCCAGGCTGCGCCGCATGCCTGATTTTGAAGTGGGGCTTCTGCGGGCGGAATTCATGCTGGCCAATATAGGGGTGCACCCCCAGGCCCTGGACGCATACGACAAGGGCTATCTGGACTCGGTGGTGAACGAGAAGTTCAAGGAGATGGAGGGCGAGCTTACCAAGGTGGTCCGGGACCAGCTCACCGCAGGACTGGTGAGTCTGGATCTCAACCTTAGAAGATATGTGGGCATAATTTCCGGCCTGGAAGAACGCATGAGCCAGCTTACCGAACAGAAGGGGGCCAGGGGCACAGACGAAGTCCTGGCCATGCACCGGCAGCTCCGGGAGCTGGATAAAAAGCTGGATGAACATATCGATCTGGCCACCAAAAGACTGGAAGTGCTCAAGACATCCCTGGACCTTAAAGAACATATAGCCATAATCATGGGTTATGCTGACCAGCTTATGCTCCTTGTGGGGGATGACCAGGAAACAGTTCAGAAAAGAGAAGAGCTGGAAGAGGATATAAGCCGCATTGAAAAGCGGGTGAAGCATGATCCCATTGTGCAGGAACACCTGAAGAATATCCAGGATCTTAGAACAGACGTGGCCCAGAAAGTCGGCCTGAAGAATGAAATGGATACAGTACGCGACCTGTCTCAGAATATACACGATCATATCACCAGCCGCGGCTTCAGAACCGGCAAAGAGCTTTATGTCCAGACACTGTCCCAGGGTCTGGCCCTTTTCGCCATGGCCTTTTACGGCAGGGAGATCATCTACCGCACCACGGATTACAAGACCAACGAGTATCGCAACCTCATGGGCGGAATGCTTTTCGAGCATCACGAGGACAATCCCATGATGGGCTACCGCGGTGTCTCCAGGGATATTCACGACTGGGAGCTGGAAGCATTCAAGCTGGCCAGGGGAGCTTTCGGGGGCAGTAATCTTCAATTGATGCTTCCCTTTGTGCGCCCCTTTGAAGAAGCCAGGAGCATGAAGCGCTACCTTTCGGATGTGCACAAGCTGCGCTCAGGTGAAGACGGCCTGAAGATCATCCAGATGTCCGAGATTCCAAGCAATGCCATAATAGCCAAGGAATTCATAAGGGAATTCGACGGGTTTTCCATTGGTTCCAACGATATGACCCAGCTGGTGCTGGGAACGGACCGGGACAATTCCAGGCTGGGGCACATCTACGACGAGGAGGATCCGGCAGTGGTCTGGTCTATCCTGGTGACCATATTTACAGGACAGAAGTACGGCAAGAAGGTCGGCTTCTGCGGCCAGGGGGTCTCCAACAGCAAGATTATCCGCGGGCTGGTTTGTATCTCGGGCATTGTCTCGGCTTCGGGGGTTCCGGATACATATGCCCAGACCAAGGAAGAATTCGCCAAAATGGAAAAGGAAAACATCAAGCTAAGGGACATGGGAGACTGGCTGCAGAAACAGCACCTGGAACGACTGTACGAACTTCTTAAAGAGAACAATTATGAGCATATCCTCAAGAAATACTCTTCGGGCAAGGATCTTATGGAGTGGTATGAAGGGGAGGCTGCCAGGCTGCATGAACAGCTCTACTCACACCTGGGGTCCAGCAAGGAGGATTTCTATCGCCAGGAACTCTACAAGTTCCGCAGCATATTCCACAAGCCGGTAATTTATGCCAACTGGGACTGGCAGGTAACCATTGACGACGCCATGCACCAGGCGGGCTTCGCCACTTATGAGGAACAGGAGCAGGCCATGGCACAAGTAGCACAGAAAACCGGCGCCTAGATCAGACCGCCTCAAACAACAAGGCCGGACACGTCTTGAATTTCGGAGGTGTCCGGCCTTTAAACATTTCATCACCAAGTACAGCTATGACCTCTCAAGAAGAACCCATACTGGCGGGGCTGGCCTCACCTGAAGATATCCGGGGGCTCTCCCTGACACAACTAAGCAGGCTGGCCCGGGAAGTCAGAGAGCTTATCATCAGCGTCGTATCCACCAATGGTGGGCATCTGGCACCCTCGCTGGGTACAGTGGAGCTGACCCTGGCCCTGCTCAAGGTCTTTGATCCTGCAAGGGACAAGATCATCTGGGATGTGGGACACCAGGCCTACGCCTACAAGATTCTCACCGGCAGGAGGGACAGCTTCCACACGCTGCGTAAACGGGGGGGCATCAGCGGTTTTCCGAGACCCGTGGAAAGCAGTTTTGATCATTTTGCCGTAGGCCACTCCAGCACCTCCATTTCCGCCGGTCTGGGCATGGCTGTGGCCAGGGATATACTGGATACGGACCAGAAAGTACTGTCGGTAATCGGCGATGGCTCCATGACCGCCGGGCTGGCTTTTGAAGGCCTTAACCAGGCCGGGGACCTGGACCGGGACCTGGTGGTGATTTTAAACGACAACGAGATGTCCATATCCAGGAATGTCGGGGCCCTGTCTTCATTCTTGAGCCGCAATCTGTCTTCCAGGTGGATGGTGCGTTTCAAAAGAGATTTTGAAAGCTTCATGCGCCAGATTCCCAGAATCGGTGATGACATTCTCAATTACGCCCGCAAGAGCGAAGAATCCCTGAAAAACTTCTTTACTCCGGGCATTCTCTTTGAAGCCCTCAAATTCAACTATATCGGTCCGGTGGACGGACACAGCATCCCCTCCCTGACCCGGATCCTGGAGCAGACCAAAAGCCTGGAGGGCCCCGTCCTTGTGCACGTGCTGACCAGGAAGGGCAAGGGGTATAAACCGGCAGAGGAGAACCCCCCCTTTTATCACGGTGTGGGCTGCTTCGAGCCTGAAACCGGCCTGGCCAGAAAGAAACCTGGCGGCGAATGCCTGCCCAGCTATACTGATGTCTTCGGCCGGACCCTGTGTGAGCTCGGGGAAAAGGACGACAGTATAGTGACCATAACAGCTGCCATGCCCGAGGGAACGGGTCTGGGGGCTTTTGCGGAAAGATTTCCGGACAGGTTTTTCGACGTGGGGATCTGCGAGCAGCACGCAGTGACCTTTGCAGCCGGCCTGGCCACCCAGGGGCTTAAGCCTGTAGTGGCTGTTTATTCCACATTTCTGCAGCGTTCCTACGATCAGGTGGTTCACGACGTGTGTCTGCAGAACCTGCCGGTAACCTTCTGCCTGGACCGGGGCGGCATTGTCGGAGAGGACGGTCCCACGCATCACGGCAATTTCGACTTCTCGTACCTGCGGCATATCCCCAACATGATCTGCATGGCCCCCAAAGACGAGGCCGAACTGCAGAGAATGCTGGCCACCGCCCTGGAGCATCCAGGGCCGGTCTCGGTCAGGTACCCCAGGGGCGTGGGTACAGGAGCGGATCTCGGAGAAATCTCCCCCCTGGATATCGGCGGTTCCGAAGTCATGAAGGAAGGTTCCCATGGCGTGATCCTGGCCATAGGCAGCCGGGTATACCCGGCCCTGGAGGCGGCGCTGGAGATGGAAAAAGACGGACTTTCCCTGAGAGTGGTCAATGCCCGCTTTGTCAAGCCTCTGGCCCGGCAGGAATTAAGAGATGCGGCCGCAAAATATAAAGGCCTGCTGATTGTGGAGGAAAACGCCCTGGCCGGGGGCTTCGGGTCCGCTGTGCTGGAATTTCTGGCGGATGAGGACCTGCTTCAGGGGGTCCGGGTCAAGCGGCTGGGGATAGGAGACTTTTTTGTGGAGCACGGCCCTCCGCAGGAATTAAGACAAAGCCTGGGCCTCTGCAAAAACGGAATAAAAAAGGCCGCAATGGAGTTTTTCCAATAAAACAAAGAAATATCTCACGCCCGGCCTGCGCAGGCCTAGAG
>PWGS01000116.1 GCA_003554505.1 Desulfonatronospira sp.
GAGATGCAAAGAGCCCTGCAGGAAGCCTCCCTTGCAGCCGGGGATATCGACAGTGTGCTTCTGGTTGGTGGATCCACCCGCATCCCGGCGGTCAACGCCCTGCTGGAGAAGTATTTCGGGCCTTCCTGCCTGCCCCCTGTGGACCCCGACCTGAGCGTAGCCAAGGGTGCCGCCATTCAGGGAGGCATCATAAGCGGCTCTCATATTCACCAGGTACTCATAGACGTCAACCCGCACACCCTGAGTACCGAGGTCCTGGAGGATCCGGTGAACATGAAACTGAAATGCGTACCCATTATCCCCCGCAATACTCAGATTCCGGTTACCCGCTCCGAGCTTTTCTATACTGTGTTCGACTCCCAGCCCCTGGTCAGGGTCGGAGTCTACCAGGGCGAATCCAGCCAGTCCGGGGAAAATACGCATATCGGCTCCATTGACCTGCAGCTTTCCCCTGCACCGTCTGGCACGCCCATAAACATTGAATACAGCTATGACTTAAACGGAATCATCCGGGTCCGGGTGGAGCAGAAAGGATACAGTGTCAAACGCGAGGTGGATCTGGACAGCTCCAGGCAGAACCAGATGTTTTTAAAGGTGGACCTGGACTCAGATCCGGATATGGATGACCAGCCTGATGAAAGTCCCCGGGACAGCCAGCAGACCACAAACTATATACTGCACAAGGCCCGCGGCATGCTGGAGGAACTGTCCGGGGAGGCCTCCAGAAACACCCTGAAGTCCCTGATAAAAGATTACGAAGCCGCGCTGCAGGGAGACGACGAAGACGCTGTGGACGAGGCCGAAGAAACTCTGGTGGACTACATGGACGAACTGCAGGAAAGAGAAGAGTAATGTCCAGAAAAGGCAAGCGCTCCAAAAAAGGCAAACCAGTCAGGTCCCCGGCCAAAAAGCTTGAAGCAAGGCTTCTGGGCTACTGGAAAAAAGAGGCCTGGGAAGAATTCATCACCCTTTACCAGCGGCACCGGGATACCGCATCCAAAACCAGGGCGGCTTCCTGCTGGAACCCGGCCATTTATAACCTGCTGCTCAAGACCCTTGTTTACCACCAGAAAATCGAAACCCTGGAAAATGTGCATAAAGGCCTGAAGCAGGCACCGGACCTGAACTCTGAAAACACGCAGTGCCTTCATGTGGTGCAGGTCTTGATTGATGTTTATCACGGCCGGGGATATCCGGGCATGGCCGAAAGCCTGCCCCGGGATCTGCCTGATCCTTTTGCAGAACTGGCCCAGGGGCTCAGAGAAATTCTCTGCGGGAATATGTCGGCCCTGCACCTGTACGTTCAAGGCGGGCTCACCCGGGCCAGGAAGAATGAAAAACCCCTTTCCCTGGCCGCCCGGGCGGCCAGGGAGTTCAACAATCTTGCCGCTAAAAACTTTCACACCGCTTCAGTCAAACCCCTGACCAGGATTAGAAACCATTTCCAGGAGCTTGATGACTACTTTTCCAAAAATTTCCAGGAAAAATCCGTGGAACTCAAAAACCTGCGCGTCCTGGCAGAGGCCATGCACTTTTTGTACTCCAGGCCTGGCAACTTCATTGATCCCCATTCAGTCCAGGGCTACCTGCACCGTTCAGGGTTCCATCAAAGCAGCCATCCGGCGGTAATGGCCATGCACCGCGCCTTCTTGACCCTGGGAGGCAATATCATGGGCCGGAACTGGAAAGGTACTGCCTCTTACGGTCTGCAGATCCATACTCCTGAAGCACAGTCCGACCTGCCATCCCATGTACAGGGTCAGCTTGCAGCTTTGTCCAGAATCAGAAAAAAAGACACTGATTCATTTTATATCCTCCAGGAACTGCTTGGCTTTGATGTGTGGTCCGAAAGGGAAAGAATGATCCTGTTGCAGGCCCGGATGCAGCAGATGGACGTCCTGGCGGAGCCATTTTTTGACTATCTGTTTGACCTGGCCATGGAAGATGGAGAAAAACAGGCCGGAAAGACCCTCAAGGATTATATGCGGCAGTCCTGCTCTGATCTCCAGGAAATTGCTGAGTTGTACAAAAAGCTGGGGCTCAGCAATGAACTCATTATATCCACGCCTTTTAAGTACTGGTTTGATTTCCATCAGGAATTGTCATTTCTGGACAACTACATGCTCCTGGACAGGCTGATAATGAATTTATGCGACATGCCTGTCCCTGATTCTGTCTTTCTGGGGCTTATATATAAACGGGCTGAACAGTCACCTGCCCCTGAAGCACTGGAGTCCTTAAAAAAGATACAGCAGAAAAGAGCGCCTTTGAAAGTCAGCCATCAGGAAATAAAAGATTATGTCCTGGACCTGCCTGGATGGGTGTACACAGAAAAAATCCTCCGGGGCTGGAAAACATGCCTGAGCCGGGAAGATTACCGTTTTGCCATTGAAACTTTACTGGTTTCCATCCTGGATCACGAATATCTAAGCCTGTACAGCCCGTCCTACAGAAACCCCGACTGGTTCCAATGGGAAGATATCCCGCAGCACCTACTGAAAACCTTTCTCAAGGAGCTGGAACCGGAATCGCCAGTGTTCGGCCTGTTGAACTTGAGCGCAAATACAGCCGGCAGGACGTCCATGCCCGCAAACGCAAAAGAGGCAAGTTTTTTTACCCGGTATATGCCCCCGCCCGTGACTCTGCACAAGATTATCCTCTGGATGCTTACCTGGCCGTCTTCTCTCTACAAAAATAAATTCATGGCCCAGCTTATAAAACACAACCTGGAACATTTTAACCGTATCGGCGCCTGGGATCATCTGGTCAAGGTTATCGCCTATAAAAAAATGAAAGTCCTGGCCGGCATGGTCCGGGATATCTGGGCGGAAAAGGATCTGTACACCACCCTGGCCTCGCAGCAGGATTTTCAGAATGCAGTGAAAACAATGAATGTAAAATTCCCTCAGAAACAGGCCAAAGGTGGAAAAAAAGGGAAAAAGCAGGCCCCGAAAAAAAACAGCATGCTTGATCTGATGCAGGATCAGGAAAAAAAGTCCAGTTAAGGAGAACAGCAAATGCTGGAGCAAGACTACCGGATTTTGAGAGTTGATCGCGACGCAGACCAGGAAAGTATCCGGAAATCATATATAAAGTTGTCCCGCAGATATCATCCGGAGCATTTTCCGGAAAAGTTCCGGAGAATTAAATGTGCCTACGAAAGACTGAGCCTGGACCCCTCAACTCTTGCGGACATCACCAGAGAATTAGCCCGCGCCGAAAGCACGGATCAGATTACCAGCCTGATAATCCAGCAGGCCGGACCGGAGACGTCTGAAAAAAAGCAGAAAGACGAGATGGTTATGGATCCTATGACCCTGGAACCTGTTTTGAATGTCAGGACAGTAAGGCAGACAATCTACGGTCTGCTTCAAGATATTGAAAAAAAGGGGGTTCAGTACAAACCTGCAGAAGAAACCGGCCAGGATGAAAAGGCAGATTAAAAATGCGAGCCAGAGTATATCCTGAGATGTATGCAGCTGAAAAAAGTCCAAAATGGGATAAAAATCAAGGTATTGTTATCCAGTCAAGGATGGGGGGCGGTCGGAGATTTGAACTCCGGACTTCCACCGTGTGAAGATGGCACTCTCACCGCTGAGTTAACCGCCCATAAAAATTATATAAACCATACCCGTACAAAGGGCAATACATTTTTTAACTATACCTCCAGGACTGCTCCTTGAACAGCCGGTATTTTTCCAATATAAGGCCTCCTGGTCAGGCCAAAACAAGTTTATAATGCTCCCGGAGGAATAATGAATATCTTAGTTACCGGTGGATGCGGATTCATCGGATCCAATTTTATCTATTTCATGCTCAATGAAAGCCGGCAAACCCTCATCAATCTGGACAAACTCACATACGCCGGCAACCCGGAAAACCTCAGGTCCGTTGAGGAAAGATATTCCGGATCGCGTTATTATTTTGAACACGGAGACATTTGCGACCCGGAACTGGTGCCGGAACTGCTGAAAAAATACAGCATCGACGCAGTCGTCAATTTTGCAGCGGAATCCCCCGTGGATCGATCCATCAATGAACCGGGAATGTTTATCCACTCCAACATCCAGGGGACATACAATCTCCTGGAATGTTCCCGCCAGGCGGGCATAAAGAAATTCATCCAGGTCTCCACCGACGAGGTATACGGCAGTCTCGGCCCTCAGGGCAGCTTCAGGGAAGACTCCCCCCTGGCCCCCAACAGCCCTTATGCAGCTTCCAAGGCCTCGGCAGACCTTTTATGCCGCGCCTTTTTCAAAACCTACGATCTCCCGGTGACCATCACCCGCTGTTCCAACAATTACGGCCCGTTCCAGTTTCCGGAAAAACTGATTCCCCTTACCTTTCTCCGGGCAAGGGATAACAAGAGCATCCCCGTTTACGGACAGGGTGAAAACATCAGGGACTGGATCTATGTCTCCGATCATTGCCGGGGCATCAATCTGTGCATTGAAAAAGCCCGCCCCGGATCCATCTACAACTTCGGGGGCAATGCCGAGTACAAAAACCTGGATGTGATCAAAAAAATCCTGGATATCATGGGCAAGTCCCACAAGCTCATCAGGTTCGTCCAGGACAGGCCCGGGCATGATCTGCGCTACGCCATGGATTTCACCCTGGGCAAAAAAGAACTGGGGTTCGAGCCCAGCGTAAAGTTCACTGAAGGCCTGGAGTTGACCATCAAATGGTACCTGAACAACAATAAATGGGTGGACTCCATCAAATCCGGGGATTATATCCGTTTCATGGAAAGATGGTACAAGGAGCGTAAATGAGCACAGGCAATGCACTTATCGCCGGCGGCGGCACAGGGCTTCTGGGACAGGCCCTTGTGCATGTAATGCAAAAGCAGGGCTTGAATGTTTTGACGCCGGGGCGCGGTGAACTGGATCTCTTTGATGCCCGGCAGCTGGAGAATATCATCCGGAAAAATAATATTGACCTTGTGGCCAATGCAGTTGCCTATACCGGCGTGGACCAGGCCGAGGAGGAACAGGAAGAAGCTTTCCGCCTGAACCGGGACCTCCCGGGGGTACTGGGACAGGTATGCCGCGACAATGATGTCTGCCTGCTGCACTACAGTACGGATTATGTATTCGATGGAAAAAAAAGTATTCCCTACAGCACCGATGACCAGCCCCGCCCCCTTTCTGTTTACGGCAGAAGCAAACTTGCCGGAGAAGAGCTTCTGTTGAAAAATCCGTGGGGCCGGCTGCTTATAATCCGCTCTGCATGGCTGTTCGGTCCCTTCAAAAACAATTTTGTGCAGAAAATCATCCAGATGGCCCAGTCAGGCCAACCCTTGAACGTCGTACATGACCAGGTGGGATCCCCCCCTTATACGCTGGACCTGGCCAGGTATTCCCTTGAACTGGTCAGAAAGCAGACCAGCGGTCTTTTTCACGTGGTCAACAAAGGCCAGGCATCCTGGTGTGAGCTGGCCTCGGAATCCATTATGTGCACAGGATTAAGCTCCAGGCTGAACCCGGTCTCATCCGAGGAGTTCCCCCGACAGGCGAAGCGTCCCCCCTATTCCGTCCTGGATACTTCCAAGTTCTCAATGGTTACAGGTATAACCGTGCGCTCCTGGGTACAGGCCCTGCGCGAGTATGTCTTTCAGCTGCAGGACTGAAGCCCTGCTGCACTGAAAGCCTTCAATTTTTCAATCAGTGACCGCTGTTATAAAAAATACTTGGTAGCTATTCACCATTTGCTAAAGCTGAACAATCTAAGCGTCAAGCTGCAGGGTCCGGGGGCTTTGCAAACAGGGCGTAAACTGTCTGAACGACGTAGGAAGCGTTGATCAAAACCGTAAAACACCGAACTTGATTTAGAGCAGGTTATATAAGTTATTCTGGCTTAAAAACTCGTGTACAGGTTTTGATTTA
>PWGS01000069.1 GCA_003554505.1 Desulfonatronospira sp.
ATAGAGTGATTTCTGGAGGCTGTCGGACAGGTCGGACAGGTCAGACAGGTCCGACGGGTCAGACAGCCTCTCGGTACTCCTCATATCTCCCCGCTGATTTTTCTGCGCAGTAGATCCTCCGCCCATCCCGGATCGAATCCCTGGCCGGTCCAGGTCTTGAACTGCTTCAGAGCCTGGTGCACGAACATGCTGAGCCCTGATACCGTATGGGCTCCATGCGCCCTGGCCTGCTGCAGAAGCCTGGTCTGCAGGGGGTTGTACACCAGGTCGTAGACTGTCTCGAAGGGGAAGATGCTGCTTTCCCAGGGGGTCAGTTCCTGCAGGTCCCCGGCTGTGCCCAGGGGGGTGGTGTTCACCAGCAGGTCCGCCTTGAGCCGGTAGCGTTCATCCCAGGGTATGCTTTTTACGTTGAATTCCCCGGACATTGCCAGGGCTTTTTTTCCGCTTCGGTTGGTCAGGTATATGTTAGATATGCCCATGCGCTTCAGGCCGTAGAGTACAGCCCGTGAAGCCCCTCCCGCGCCCAGGACCAGGGCTGAATCCAGGTGCATGTCTTCTATGGGGGCCATAAAGCCGCTGCAGTCGGTGTTGGTCCCGCACAGCCGGTCCGCGTGCCAGTAGACAGTGTTTACTGCACCCACGTCCGATGCTTCCGGACTGATATGGTCCAGGTACTCCATGACATCCTCCTTGTAGGTGATGGTGATGCTGGCCCCGGACAGGGGCAGAATACGCACCGCTCGCATAAAGACACCCAGATCCCCGGGCTCGATTTCCCATTTGAGATACACCCGCTTCATGCCTGCGGCCTGAAAAGCACAGTTGTGCAGAAAGGGGCTCAGGGAATGCCCCAGAGTCCGACCAAGTACGCCGTAAGCCTGATACATTCAGCTCCTCCTGTTGTGTATTCTTTATCCCCGGGACATCATTCTTCCCAGGATCAGGGCGCCTGCCTGGGCTACGTTCAGGGAATCCACACGGCCCGCCATGGGTATATGGATTTTAGCAGGGCATCTTTTAAGGACATTGGGCCTGATGCCCTTTTCCTCACCGCCGAGCACAAGAACGGCCGGAAACTCAAACGTCTGTTCCAGAACGCTTTGCCCCTGATTCATGGTGGCGGCGTAGATATTAAATCCCGCCCGGCCTATATGATCCAGGGTGCGGGCCAGGTTTGTAACTTGGGAAATCCCGATCCTGGTCAGGGCGCCGGCCGAGGCCTTCATGGCCCCGGGTCCAAGGGGAGCGCTTCTGTCCCGGGGGATAATGATGCCTGCACCGCCCAGAGCGGCCAGGGTGCGGGCCAGGGTGCCCAGGTTGCCCGGATCCTGGACCTGGTCCAGTACCAGCAGCACGGGGAATCCGGCTTCTGCGGTATTTTGCAGAAGAAGATCCAGGTCCATGAGGGTATGCACGCGCAGTCTGGCGGCGATGCCCTGGCGCGAAGCCCCTATTTGCTGCAGCTCCTGGTCAGGGACCAGCTTGAAGCGAACATGCAGCTGTCTGCATCTGGATAGAACAGGGTCCAGTCCCCGGGGAACCGGTTTTTTCACCAGGACCAGGTCAATATGATCCGGGTTATCCTCCAGGGCCTCCATGACCGGCTTTTTGCCCAGTACAAGGTTATTGTGCATGAAATCGGGATTAGCAGGCTTGACTGTCCCTGTAAATCTGTAACGTGCTGCAATTTACTATTGCCAAACCCCGGGGAATTTAATAACCAGTCTTAGATTTAAGATATTCACCATCTGCTTAAGTTGGTAAATGGTCATGATCAAGTCTGCTTGAAGCATTCCGGCGGAGCCCAGCTGGAACAAGATATGTTTTACTTTTTCTGATGCATGAAAACGTCGATCCGAACAAATGCTGTGTCTAAAGGAGTCCCGAATATGCCTGCACGTCTTTTCTTGATTTTCCCGGCTGTTTTTCTGCTTTTGTCCTGTGCTTCAGCACCCAGGGATGATACTTCGGTTTTTGAACCCAGGAGCATTGAGCAGGTAAGGGATGCGTCACATCCTGAACTTGACATGCCCCGGGACAGGATATCCTCGGAGGCCAAATCCGCTGAAAGAATGTTTGAGGACGAAATAGATGATCTCACCCCGGAAGAAAAGGCGGAGCTGGAAAAAGAACCTCTTACAGAAGCGGAAAAAGAGGCCCTGGAAACAAGGATTGAGTTCGACTTTGTGCTTGATGCCAGGGAAACTCAGGCCATGGAGAACTACTTCAAGCTCTATACCCACAGACACCGCGACAGTTTCCAGACCTGGCTCAAGCGCTCGGAATTGTATCTACCATATATAAAGGAAGTTTTTCAGGAAAGGGGGCTTCCTGAAGATCTTATCTTCCTGCCTTTTGCTGAAAGCGGGTTTAACGCCAGGGCCTATTCCCGGGCCGGGGCCGCCGGAATATGGCAGTTCATGCCCGGCACCGGCAGAATGTACGACCTCAGGGTGGACTGGTGGCTGGACGAGCGCAGGAATCCTTTCCTCTCCACCCACGCTGCAGCAGACTACCTGGAAAAACTACACGGCGATTTCGGATGCTGGTACCTGGCCCTGGCTGCATACAATGCCGGCGAGGGCAGGGTGGGTCGGGCCATGCAGAGAAGCGGGCATGAAGACTATTTCGGCCTCATCAATGGCCCTTACCTGGCAATGGAAACCAGGAACTATGTGCCTAAGTTTCTGGCTATCCTGAAGATACTGCGCAACCTGGAAGAGCTGGACTTTGATCCCATAGACTGGGACAGGGCCCCTGATTACAGGGAACTGGAGATTCCGCCGGGAACAGATTTGATTGCCCTTTCCAGAGCAGCAGGCCTGGAGTTTGATGAATTCAAGAAATACAACCCGGCCTTTCGCAGGGCAGTAAGCCCTTCCGATTCCAGGGTAGAGATCATGTTGCCGGATACAAAGGCTCAGGCGGCAGCTGAATTTCTGGACAGCCCCGAGACGAAGCGGCATGCCGGCTTTCATAGATACCAGGTAAGAAGCGGAGATTCCTGGTGGCGGATTTCCAACCGGTTCGGAATACCGGTGTCAGTATTGAAACAGACCAACAACACCTCGTCCAATATGCTGAGGCCCGGTCAATATGTAATTATCCCCGCCAGCGGTTCCTCCCATGCAAGTTCTTCCACCCAGGAATATGCCCAGCGCAGGGGCAATTATACCGTTCAGAGCGGGGATACCCTTTGGGATATCTCGCGCAGATTCAACGTGGAAATGCAGACACTCATCGCAGCCAACGGTCTCAGCGGAAACACCATTCATCCCGGCCAGAAGCTCTATATTCCGGGACACACCCGGTCAGGAGGCGGCGATGGCTCCAGGGTGCAGACCACATACAGCGTCAAGAGCGGAGATACTCTATGGGAAATAGCCCGCAGGTACAACGTGGAAATGAGTGCATTGAGAAATGCCAATAACTTGAGCGGCAACACCATTCGTCCCGGACAGGAACTCAATATTCCCGGCGGGGGCAGCGGCGGCGGCAGCAGCAGCAGCGTTACCACTTACGAAGTGCGCAGGGGGGATACCCTTTCGGAAATCGCCGGAAGGTTCGGTGTAAGCACCAGGGACCTGCGGAACTGGAACAATATTTCCAGGGGCCAGATCATCCGGCCCGGGGACAGGCTGGAAGTCAGGGGGGATTAACAGGGCGTTTTTAACCGGAGAACTCTGACCTCTGACGTATGTGACTGCAAAGCAGGCACATCTTTAAAGCCAGTCCAGCCAGTCCCGCCAGGTACCTTCGTCTATGGCTCTTTTATGGCTGGAAACGTGCTCCTGGTGCTTGTAGTAGCTCTGCCTGGCCCTTTCACCAGCGTACTCCACGTATTCCGGAAGGTCCTCAAAGTTGTCCATGACGTACCTGTAGCGTTCATAGGCCGAACCGTAGCGCTTGGTCCTCCAGTAAAAATCGGCTATGTACAGTTCGTGCTCGGCAATTTTTTTGCGGCATTGCACCATGTAATACCGGGAATACTCCGCATATTCAGTCTCAGGATAAACCTGGGCCCCCCGCCTGAAGTATTCCAGTGCTTCCTGCATGTTGCGCTGCGGACGGTCTATGGAGGTGAACTTGTTGTAGTGGGCCAGCCCTGTCCTGAAAAGCACGTAGGGCATGTATTCGTGGCGGGGATTCATTTCGGCGAACTCGGTGAACACGGTTATGGCCGCGTCATAGTTGCCGGACTTCATGTAGGCATCTCCCAGGGCTACTTCGGCCGTCGGGGTATGGGGGCTGAAGGGAAAGCGGTCGCGCAGGTCGGAAAAATGTTCAATGGCTTTTCTGTAGCGCTCCTGCTCCATGGCATCTACTCCGGCCTGGGCCAGCTCCTGGGGAGTGTCCTCCAGAGGCTGGGGACCTCTTTGAAACCAGGCGCACCCGGTCATGACCGTCAGTGCGGCTGCAAGCAAGAGCAGTAAAAGAAGATTTTTAATTTTCATACTTTGCTGGTGATGGGAATAATTTGACTGTCAGTTTTTTGCGGGGCTAACCTGTTCGTTCCAGGTAGACCTGTACATTGTGCGCGGCAGCGGCCCCTTCGCCCACGGCGGTGCTTATCTGTCGGCACAGCTTGGAGCGGATGTCCCCGGCGGCGTACAGGCCTGGAATGCTGGTGCTCATCTCGGTATCGGTCCTGATAAATCCATGATCGTCGGTCTCCACCTCATGGGGCAGAGAAGGTGCTGCCGGGATCAGTCCTATGAAGATAAATGCTCCCTCCACCTTCAGCTCAGTCTCATCCCCGGTCTGAACGTTCCGGAGCTTCACGCTTTCCAGGCCCTGGTCCCCTGCAAATTCACGGACCACTGTGTTGTAGAGAATATCTATCTTGGGGTTGTTTACCACCTTGTCCTGGTAGATCTTGGAACCCCTGAAAGCGTCCCTGCGATGGATGAGGTACACCTTCTTCCCCAGTTTGGTCAGATAAAGTGATTCCTCCAGGGCTGTATCCCCGCCGCCTATGCAGGCCACTTCCTGGTCTTTGAAGAAGTTGCCGTCACACAGGGCGCAGTAGGATATCCCTCTGCCGTTTAGCCTGCCTTCACCGGGCACCCCCAGCTTTTTCCAGTTGGCCCCGGTAGTTACTATTACACTCCTGGAGATGATGCTCTCCTGGGAAAGTACTGTTTCGAATTTCCCGTCCAGGGCTTTGATCTCCAGGGCTTCATCTCCGAATTTGTCATAATCGAAGCCTTCCAGGTGTGCGGTGAAGAGATCCACCAGCTCAAAGCCCTTTATTCCCTGGGGGAAACCGGGATAATTATCTATGGTCTCGGTGAGAAGAACCTGGCCTCCCGGGGAGAGCTTTTCCACCCAGGCCACCTGGATTCCCGCCCTCAACAGGTAAAGAGCCGCTGTTATTCCTGCAGGTCCCCCACCTATGACCACGCTTTCGTATTCTTTCATAAAGCTATACTGCTTTTTCTATCATCTGCTTCAGGTTGGCCTTGGATACAGCTCCGGTAACCTGTTCCATGACGTCCCCGCCTTTGTACAGTATAAGAGTGGGGATGGCCCTGATCCCGTACTTGCCGGGAGGGCCGGGGTTTTCGTCCACGTTCATCTTGAGTACCTTGAGCCGGCCGGTGTATTCCTGAGCCAGTTCTTCAACCACGGGACCGATAGCCCTGCAGGGTCCGCACCACGGGGCCCAGAAGTCTACCAGTACCGGGAGTTCGCATTTCAGGACTTCTTCCTCAAAGTTGTTGTCTGTTACTGGGTTTGGCATCTTCGTCTCCTTGTTTATGCTGGAAGTTGTCGAGCTTTATTTATCTGGAGCGGATATTAAGAGAAGTATGAAAAGCCGTCAACCATAATTAGTTATCATCTCTGCTTTCGTACCTGCTTCAGCC
>PWGS01000099.1 GCA_003554505.1 Desulfonatronospira sp.
CGGCCCGGCCGTCTTCCACCCACTGGTACCGCACGCCCCGGAGCCGCGCCAGCAGCTCGGCCGGGTTCTCCAGCCGTTCGACGGCTTCTTTGTAGCGGGCGGCGGAGGTTTCGGCCGTCGTCAGTTCATCCTGTTCCACGATAAAATCCACTTCGCCGGCTGCTTGATCTGCCGAGATAGTGACCGTGTTGTCTGAGCTCGTAAACGTGATTGCACCATTTACCTCGTCTGAGCCCAAACTTTCGTCTTGAATTGACAGCACAGCGGCGTCATCATCCAGCTTTGCAGCAGTCACTGCTCCGTCCAAGATATTCACTTCCTGCACGGCGTCCGGGGCCAGTTCCGCAGTCGTTACCTGGTCACCAGCAATTTTCGCAGACGTAATGGCGGAATCGATTATTTTTGCGGTGGTGACCGCATCAGCGGCTATCGCATCCGTACCTACCGCCCCCATGGCGAGGTTTGCCGCTTGAACGGCATTGTCGGCAAGCTGCAGGTTGCCAACGCCGTCATCTGCAATCGCTAATTCGCTGCCCGACGTGCCGTCGCCGGTGAGCGTGCCGTCGGTTAGTACAGTGGCCTCTACCGCGTCCACATCGAGCGTGATGGTATCACCGCCGTCGTCACTGATCGTCAGATTGGCTCCCGCGTTCAGCACCACACCGTCCTGGAACTGAGATGAAAGCGCACCTCCGTCATTTTGGTACTGAAGCGACCGGACAGCCGTGCCGTCGGCCAACTCAGTCTCTCCAATCGCGTTTTCTGCAATCGAGAGGCCGATGTTGCTGGGTCCGGTGTCATCGATGGATAGCCCACCGTCGTTGATTAAGCTGAGCTCGCCATCCAGCCCATTTAGCGACTCTACGCCAGCCGTTCCGCCATTACCTGAAGCTGTGGAGTTGATGGTGATGGTCCGAGTAGTGTTGTCCTGTACCAACTCAATGTCAGTGCCGCCCTCAATCGTAACCTCGTTAACGAGGAAGTCATCAGTGTTAGCGCGCAGGCCAACTACCGCGGCGTCATCGTCAAGAATAGCAGATGTTACTGCTTCTAATGCAAGCTGACCGGTATCAACAGCCTGGTCGGCAATTTCATTTCCGGTGACCTGGTTCTCGCCAATTTTGGCTGTGGTGATGGCATCGTTCAAGATATTCTCCGTGTCAACGGCATCTGAACCGAGCGCATTGTTGTCAACGGCATTTTCAGCCAGCTCGGTGGAGGTGATGGATCCGGGGGCGATTGCAAGATCGATAGTTGAGCCGGATGCGCTAACGTCGATGCTCTCATTGCCGCTATCAATTGAAAGAACCCCTTCCAGTCCGTTCAACGACTCCACGCCAGCAGGCTCACCGTTGCCGCCGGTCGAGGAAATGGTGATGACCTGACCTGATTGGCTCAATTGAATGCCCGAGCCTTCAGCAAACTCAACATCATCAGTGAGAAGCCCTTCCCCTTCGACGCCCACACCAAAGACCACCGCGCCATCCGCGATCTGACCGGCACCAATCTCAGATACTCCGATCGTGATTTCGTCGGAGTCATTATCGCTGATGGCAATGCCCGGGCCACCTTCCAGTGACAGGACATCCTGCAGCCCGTTTAGGCTACGGACGGCTGTTTCATTGGCAAGCTGATCAGTGCCTATCGCGTTGTTGGCTACGCCAAGCTCATCGTCTGGAGTGCCGTCTCCATCAAGCGTCCCATCGGTATTTACACTTTGCAGCCCCCCATCCTCCGTCACGGCAGAAATCTGAATCTGCCCCTCCGTATCCGTGTCAATGGAGATGTTTGCGCCTTCGACTATGTTGACTCCTCCCGTGAACGTGTTCAGGCTCGTCACTGCAGCCTCATCATCCAGTTGATCACTCCCTACGGCGTTGTTCGCGATATTGTCGCGTTCAACAGCGGCCGACCCGAGGGCATCATTGTCAACTGCACCCGAGGCGATATTTGTCGTTTGCACGGCGTTAGGAGCTAATTCGTCACTCGTGATGGCGTCAGTGGCAATCAGATCGGAGTCAATCTCATTAACGGAAAGAGGCTCGGTACTCGTCCCGTCGCCATCAATCGTACCATCCGTCTCCACTGACGTCAATCCACCATCCGGCGCCTCTACGTCAATCGTGATCGTGCGGGCCGCATCGTCCTGTGTTAGCGTCACATCGCTGGTGCCAATCAGCGTCACACCACCAGTGAGTGGTGTTTCACCCTCAATCCCCAACCCAAGCACCGCCGCATTATCTGCCAAGCTCAACGGTGTATCATTTGTCCCAACCCCGGTGAGTGTACCATCGGTAGCCACCTCGGTTAAAACGGCAGGTGCGGAGATTTCGAAGTTATCACCAGCAGTGCGCTCGACCACAATGCTGCCCTGCCCCTGAATCAGGTTGGCATCCACGGTTGAACCGGTTACCGCCCCGGAAGCAATTTTCGGAGTGGTGATCGCACCGTTGTCAATTTTGGCTTCGGTAACCGCCCCATTCGCTATGTTAAATGACTCGACGGCGTCGTTGTCCAGTTCGGTGCTGGTGATGGCGTTCGTCGCAATGAGATCGGAGCCAATTTCGTTCACCGAGAGCAGGCTGCCGCTCGTACCATCACCCGAGAGGGTCCCATCTGTGGCAACCTCTGCAAGTCCGCCCTCCGGAAAATCCACATCAATGGTGAGGGTGGTGTTGTTGGTTGAGACGTCCACGTTGTCTCCCCCCTCAAGCGTCAGGGCACCAGCCGTTTCATTGAGCGTCAAGACCGCAGCATCTGAAGCCAGCCGGTCAGCGGTAACCTGGCCCGAGCCGATGCGGTTGGTTGTCACGGCGCCTGGAGCCAGTTGACCGGTGCCAACAGCTTCGTCGCCAAGTTGGGCCTGCGTGACGGCACCATCTTCAATCTTTGAGGTGGATACGGCCCCTCCGGCCAGCTTGCTGTTCGTTACCGCATTGCTCGCAATTCGGGTGTTCGTCACCGCGTTGGTGGCAATGAACTCATCGGTGATGCCTCCCGATTGCAGGCGCACGCGGTCGCCTGAGGTGCCGTCGCCAAGAATAGGGGAATCGGTGAGCACCTCGGAAAGCCCCACATCCGGTGCGCTGATGGTCAGTGTATTTCCCGAGCGATCAATCGATATGTTGGACCCCTCACCAAGCGTTACGCTGTCGCGCGCACCATTTATGCTACGCACGACGACCCCATCACTGATTTTGCTGGAGGACACCGCATTATTCGCGATCTTACTGTTCTCGACCGCCTGATTGACGATGTTGCCGGTTTCGACCGCATTGGGCGCGAGTTGGGCCGTGGTCACGGCGTTTTCAGCGATTTTGGATGAGCCCACCGCTTCATTCTGTATTTTACTACTCGAAACGGCCTGACTCCCAAGGACTTCGTTCGTGACAGCGCCATCCGCAAGCTGGCCGGTATCAACCTCACCTGCCGAAGCGATGGTATTCAACACGCCTGACACTTCGAGCTCAATGTCACCTGTAGAGGCACTGCTGTTGAGTCCTGTCCCTGCTGAAATACTCGACACGCCGGCATCGAAATCATCGCCTCCTCCCGTCGCGACAATCCGAATGATGTTGTCGTCCGGCTCCTCTTCAATGGCAATGCCGGTTCCCGAGCGTAGCTGAACAGCGCCGGTAAACTCACGGATGGACGTCACGACTGCGTCAGAATCCAACTTACTCGCCGTCACCGCCCCATCGGCAATGGTACGGTTCGTGATGGCATCGTTGGCGATATTGTCGCTCTCAACCGTTTGATCAGCGATCTTCATACCGGTGACGGCCCCATCAGCAAGCCGATTTGTGCCGACAGCACCCTCGGCAAGGTTCGTCGATCCTATGGCACCGGAGGCGACCTGTGCACCGGTAACCGCGCCGTCTTCAATCGTCCGCGTCGTGATCGCCTCATCAGAAATCTGCGCGTTACCCACTGCTCCGTCAGCAATTTTTGAGGTCGTCACTCCCTCATCAGCAATACGAATCACCACGTCGCCCGTCTCGGGGTCGGCCTCTAAGCCGCCGCGCGCATCGATGCTGGTGACGCCCGCCGTGCCACCGCCGCTGCCAGCGTTGATGGTAATGGTGCCATCCTCTGGATCTTCCGAGATCTCTGCACCGCCCGTGGCCCGGAGGGTAAGTTCACCGCCCAGATTGTTCAGGCGGGTGACCGCCGCTTCATCATCCAGCTTCTCCAGCGTCACCGCGCCGTCAGCGAGCGTGGAAGTGGTCACGCCACCGGAAGCAATGCGCAGCGTGAGCTCTTGATCTTCGATGCTCAGGCGAATGCCCTCGCCAACCAAGTCCACGTTATCTGTGATGGTCTCCCCTTCGGCGGTCAGGCTGCGAATCGCAACGCCATCCCGCAGTTCATCCGCCGATACCGCGTCATCGGCCAGCTGAGCCCGGGTGACGGCGTTATCCCCAATCTCGTCCGACCCAATCGTTCCGACCGTCAGCGGCGTATCCGCTCCGTCCCCGACGATTGTGGTGCCATCCACGGCCACCTGGGTGAGTACGCCGTCGGGCGTATCAATGGAGATAACGAACTCGTTGCCATTGCGCACAATTTCGACATCGTCCCCACCCGTCAGTTGAATGTTGCCGCGCACGTCATTCAGCGAAAGCACCGCAGCCCCTCCTGCGAGCTTGTCGGCGGTTACGGCGCCATCGGCCAGCTTGTCGGTGACGACGGCCGCACTGCCCAACAGGCCGGCGGTGATCTCATCCACAAAGAGCTCGACGTCGCCCACTCCATCGGATGCGCCCAGCCCCGCGCCCGCGGTGATGCTTGTAACGCCCGACTCGATCTCATCACTCCCCCCGGTGGCGATGATGCGAATGGTGTTGCCTTCTTCCTCAAACCGAATCCCGCTGCCGGGCGAGAGTCCTACATCACCGGTGCGTCCACGGAGCGCGGTGACTGCTGCATCGTCTGCCACCTCGTCCGCAAACCCCGCCCGCGCCGCACTCAGCGCAAACACCGTACTGGTCAGCCGCACGCGGTCGATCTCCGTGCCGTTGACTGACACCCCGAGGTATAGCTCGGCGTCCGATGTCAGGTCAGTCGGTAGGTCGTTTGTCTCCCCAAGCAGTACCGAGAACACACCGTTTACGGGTTCTACCGTGCGGGTCTCCGCCCACGTACCCACGGTGGCGCTACCGGTCGGGCTCCGGTGCAGGCGGAAGGTCACCTCCTGCGGGCCTTCCACGGGCGTCGTCTCGTCCTCCAGCAGTTGCCCCTGGTAGGAGAGCACCCGCGGTGCCTCCTGGGCCTCCGCAGTTATCGGGATAAGGAGTAGCAGTGCGCACAGGCACACGAGGGGCGCCGCAAGGCGCGAAAGCGTAGCAGAAACCATGACGTATCGGACAGAATGACAAGACAGAAAAGCGGTGCCTCAGGGCAGGCGTGGCGGTTCGGGTAGGGGTTCAGGCCCACCGGGCGGGTCCTCATCGCCAGTGCCGTTCCCGCCCAGAATAAGAACAGCAGACGTAGCAGCGCCAGCCAGAACGGCCCCACCAAGGATCGCCAGCCAGGTGCGACCTCCGCCCCGCTCCTCTTCCGCGGCCGCTACATCCAACGTGCCCATCTGCAGCTGGCGCTGGACGGTGGACACGAGGGAGACGTACGACGGGGGGTCCTGCACCTCGTCGGGTTCGTACGTAGGATCGACGTTTAAGAGGCGGATCACCGCGCGACGGGCCTGGTCCAGGTTGCCGAGGTTGATGTAAGCCAGCGCCGACAGCCGCGCCATCTCGACCAGCAGTGCGTCGGGCAGGTCGTCGCGGTTGAGGCACTCCGACAGCAGATCGTTCGCCTCAGCAAAGCGGCCGTCAAAGTAGGCCTCCTCGGCGGC
>PWGS01000124.1 GCA_003554505.1 Desulfonatronospira sp.
CCAGCTTGGTGCGGATATCGTCCATGAGCCCCCTGAGCCCATCCACGTCCCCCACATCCACCTTGCGGGCAATCAGGGGCACCCGGCCCGCCATTTTCTTTTCCGAGGCAATATCCCTGCCCTGCTCAGCTGAAAGCCTCTGTGCCAGGGCCTTGTTTTCCTTTGAAAGCTCGCGCAGCTGCTCCTGCAGGGACTGGACCTTATCCACAAGCTGGTCCGGGGAAGCCCTCAGGGCATCCTGCAAAGAGTTTACGCTTTTACGCATGCCCCTCCAGTAGTTCAGGGCCTCCCAGCCGGTAAGGGCTTCAATCCTGCGCATCCCGGAGCCCACAGCGGATTCGCTCACCAGGCAGAAAGTCCCGGCCTGGGCAGTGGAATCCAGGTGCGTGCCCCCGCAGAGCTCCATGGAAATATTGCCCACCGATACCACCCGGACCTTGTCCGTGTATTTTTCCCCGAACAGGGCAACGGCCCCCTCTTCCACCGCCTGGGAGTAGTCCATTACCCGTACCTGTACCTGGTAATCGGACAATATGGCAGCGTTGACCTCGTCCTCGATGCGCTCCAGCTCGTCATGCGTCAGGGCCTGGATATGGGTAAAGTCGAACCTGAGCCTTTTTTCATCCACCAGGGATCCGGCCTGGTGCACGTGCTCCCCCAGAACGCGTCGCAGGGCCAGGTGCAGCAGATGAGTCGCCGTATGATTCCTGGCCGTGGCCACCCGGCGTCCTTCGTCAACAATCAGATCCACCACGTCGCCTTTGTGCAGCTCTCCCCGGCTTATATCCACCAGGTGGGCCGCAACACCTGCGGCCTGGTCCTGAGTGTCCCGGACCATGGCCTGGCCCCGGGCTCCCTGAATGCGCCCCCGGTCCCCCACCTGACCGCCGGATTCGGCATAAAAAGGTGTCCTGGAGGCCACCAGCCAGCCCTGTTCCCCCTGGGTCAGAGCCTCCCTGCTGCGGCCCTTTTGGTCCACCAGGAGCACTATCTCTCCCTGCTCCTGAAGGCGGTCATAACCCACGAAACTGGTCTGGGGCAGTTCCTCCTGCAGACTGCTCAAAACTTCTCCCGGCCCGGCATCCCCGGTTCCCTTCCAGGCTGCCCTGGCCCGCTGCCTCTGATCCTGCATGCATTCCCGGAAACCGGCTTCGTCCACACTGAATCCGCGCTTCTCAGCGATATCGTTTACTATATCCAGGGGGAACCCGTAGGTGTCGTAGAGCTTGAAGGCTGTTTCCCCGGGAACGGTGTTCACCTGCAGAGAGCCAAGCTTCTTCAGCTCCTCTTCCAGCAGGGCAAGGCCTTTCTCCAGGGTCTCGGAAAACCTTTCCTCCTCCTGCCGGATGACCCGGACCATGAAATCCCGGCTTTTTTCCAGCTCGGGGTAGGCCATGGACATGTCCTGGACCACCACCTGCACTGTCTGGTGCAGAAAGGGGTCAGTCAGTCCCAGGTGCCTGCCGAAGCGAAAGGCCCGGCGGATAAGACGGCGCAGTATATAACCCCGCCCTTCGTTGGAGGGCAGGATCCCGTCGGCGATCATGAAGGCCGAGGACCGGGAGTGGTCGGCTATTCCCGCCAGGGCCACGTCGTCATCCCGGTCCCGGCCGTATTCCCTGCCGGACTTTAGTGTTGTATCCGTTATCAGGCTTTTTAAAAGATCGGTGTCATAATTGGAATACACCCCCTGGCAGACCGCGCTGATGCGCTCCAGGCCCATGCCTGTGTCTATACTGGGCCGGGGCAGGGGGTTCAGGTTGCCTTCCTGGTCCCTGTCGTACTGCATGAACACCAGGTTCCAGATCTCCAGGTAGCGGTCGCAGTCGCAGACCCCGATGGCGCAGTCAGGGCCGCAGGCCATGGCCCGGCCCTGATCATAGAGCACCTCCGAACACGGCCCGCAGGGGCCTGTATCCCCCATGGACCAGAAGTTGTCCTTTTCCCCCAGGCGGTAAATCCTGTCCGGGGGAACCCCGGCCACTTCCCGCCACAGCCTGTGAGCGTCGTCATCATCCTGAAATATGGTAATAAAAAGCTTGTCCCGCTCCAGCCCCAGTTCCCGGGTCAGGAAAGTCCAGGCCAGGTCTATGGCCCTTTCCTTGAAATAATCGCCGAAGGAAAAGTTGCCCAGCATCTCGAAAAAGGTATGGTGCCTCCTGGTGCGTCCCACGTTTTCCAGGTCGTTGTGCTTGCCGCCCACCCTGAGGCACTTCTGGGAGGTAACCGCCCGGGTATAGTCCCTTTTTTCCTGGCCCAGAAACACCTTTTTGAACTGCACCATGCCGGCATTGGTAAAAAGAAGGCTGGGATCGTCCGCAGGTATAAGCGAAGAACTGGGAACCACAGTATGATCGTTTTCCTGGAAAAACCTGAGAAATTTTTCCCTGATCTCTGCTGCGCTCAGCACCAGTCAACTCCTGTCCTGCGCATCGCTCTGCTCTTGCCGGGCTTCCTCTTCAGGCTGCAGGACTCCCAGCTGGGTCAAAAGCTGGTTTTCAATATTCATGCGGATCTCATCGTTATCCTGCAGAAATGCCCGTACGTTTTCCCGGCCCTGGCCCAGCCTCTCGGAGCCGAATGCGAACCAGGCCCCGCTTTTGTCCACCACTCCGTGTTCAACCCCCATGTCCAGGAGCTCTCCCACCCTGGAGATGCCCTGGCCGTAAAGGATGTCGAACTGGGTCTCCCTGAAGGGCGGGGCCACCTTGTTCTTGACGGTTTTCACCTTGACCCGGTTGCCCACCACTTCATCCTTGTCCTTTAAGGTCTGGATCTTGCGGATGTCCAGGCGCACAGAGGCGTAAAACTTCAGCGCATTGCCCCCGCTGGTGGTTTCCGGGCTGCCGTATCCCATGGAGCCGATTTTCATGCGGATCTGGTTGATGAAGACAAGGGAGGTTTTGGAGCGGTGAATCGTCCCGGTGAGCTTGCGCATGGCGTGGGACATGAGCCTGGCCTGCCCGCCCACCTGGCTTTCGCCCATGCTGCCCTCCAGCTCGGCCTGGGGAATGAGAGCGGCTACTGAATCCACAACGATCACGTCCAGCCCGCCGGATCGCACCAGCAGGTCGGCGATCTCCAGGGCCTGTTCCCCGTAGTCCGGCTGGGAAACCAGCAGTTCCTCGGTCTTTACTCCCAGGCGTCTGGCATAGTTTACATCCAGGGCATGCTCGGCGTCTATAAAGGCCGCTTCTCCTCCCTTTCTCTGGGCCTCGGCGATGACATGCAGGGCCAGGGTGGTCTTGCCCGAGGATTCAGGACCGTAGATTTCCGAAACCCTGCCCCGGGGAATGCCTCCGATGCCCAGGGCCAGATCCAGCCCTATGGAGCCGGTGGGGATGGAAGGGATGGCCTGATGGGCCTCGTCCGAGAGCCGCATGACCGAACCCTGTCCATACTTGCGCTCGATGGTGGTGATGGCTGTCTGCAGGGCCTCCTTGCGCAGGTCTTCGGCTGATTGCGTTTTCTTGGCCATATATGCTCCTGATTGAATTTTCTGAAAAATCAATTTTCCAATACACGTATCAGGTAATAAAATCAAACCCCGGACTTTACTGCCTTCCCCTGCCGGTAATAGTGGCATATGCGCTGTGATTGTGGATGGATTCAAAGCTTTCCACCTCCACTTCATACCAGAGAATCCGGGGGTGCCTGCTCAGACTGAAAGCCGCACACCGCACCACATCCTCCACAAAAGTCGGATTGGCAAAGGCCTCATCGGTAACGTACTTTTCATCCTCTCTCTTGAGCAGCGGATAAACCGGGGAAGAACCGGCACACATTCCTGTGTCGATGAGTTCCTCCAGCCACAAGAGCCCCTTGTAGCCGCACTTGATCTTTACGTAGGCCCTCTGGCTGTGGGCCCCCTGCTTGCTGATGGCCAGGGAACATGGACAGACCGTCATTACCGGCACTTCCACGCCCTGGGTCATTTTGATTTCTCCCCCGGAGAATTCCCCGGCCAGAAAAGACTTGTAGTCCATGAGAAATTCGTGGCCGCTTACAGGGGTCTTGCGGGAATAAAAATAGGGAAAGTCAAAGCGAAGAAGCGCCTTCTGGGCCTCAAGACGACTGGTAATCTCCGCCAGAAGCTCTTTGATGCTCTCGTAGGTCAAAACCTTGGACCAGTGGCTCAGGGACTCCAGGAAACGGCTCATGTGTGTGCCTTTGAACTCCCCGGGCAGATCCACGCAGAGATCCACATCAGCCACTGTGTGCTGCTGACCGTGCAGGCGGTCCTGAACAAGCAGGGGGACCTTGAGATTTTTAACGCCAACCCGGTCAATGGGCAGGGGAAAATCCGGTATACCGCTCTGAACATCCTGCATTAGAGCAAATCCTTGCCTGTAGTGGCCATGTTGAGGTTGCCGTGCTTGACTCCCTTGGTGGAGGACAGCTTCTGGGCCGTATGCCGGATCTCCCGGCCAGGTCCCCGCATGATCAGCACCTCCAGGCAGTTGTCATGGTCCAGGTGCACGTGCAGCGAGGTTATCACCAGCTCCAGGGCATCGTGCTGGATGCGGGTCAGTTTCTTGGTGAGATCACTCTGGTGATGGTCGTAGACCAGGGAAAGCACACCCACATTCTCCTCTGACTCGTCCTCCCACTGCTGCTGCACCAGGGCATTGCGGATCAGATCCCGGATGGCCTCGGACCTGGTCTGATAGCTTTTTTCGGAACAGAGCCGGTCAAACCTGGACAAAAGGTCCAGGTCCAGGGATACTCCGAAACGTATGGTTTCTCCCATTTCCTTCTCCCGTGCTTAAAACGTCGTGTTTATAGAATAAAACCGTGTTCAAATCTTTAGCCTGGATTGAGGGCACAGCCTGCGCTGGATTTTATTCACGCACGAGCTCCACCAGCCTCACCCCGGCCTTCTGGCCGAACCAGCTCACCCTTCTCTCCTCAAGTTCTCTGGCCTTTAAGCCCTGGCTTAAAAGTCCGGCCCAGGCATTGCCGGATACATTTCTTTTCTGGTCCGCTATCCAGATGCGCCCCCCGGGAGCAAGGCAGTCCAGGAGAAAACCACCCAGGGGCAGGGCAAGGCCGGTCTCGTACAAGACGTCTGCGGCCCAGATAAACTCGAATGAATGTTTCTTGAGCCCGCTTCGCTTCCAGTCCATGCCCGTCCAGAGCCCCTGCGGCGTGTTGTTGGTCTCTGCGCTCTGTCTGGCAAAGACCAGGGCATCGGGTTCCATATCCACGGCCACCATCCTGGCACCCAGCCTGGCCGCCAGGATGGCTGTCGCACCCAGACCGCAACCCGCCTCCAGACAGAGCCTTCCCCGGATAAGGGTCCGGCTGCGGTCCAGGTGTTCGGCCAGGAGCACGCTGGAAGGCCAGATTTCGGACCAGTAGGGAATGCGCTCCTGGTCCACGTCCCCGGAGGGCTCCTGCAGACCTGACCACAGGGTTTCCAGGTCGGCCTGTCTTTTGAGCTTCAGCCTGTGCCCGGCCAGCTTCAGGTTCAGTACCTGGGGCAAGTCCTGCATAACCTACCTGAGCCTCCCTCTCACCACCAGGAAACTGCTCAGAATGCCCACCAGGGTGAGTACCCCCGGAACAGCCAGGGCATAGGGCAGGGGCAGAAATTCGATCCTGATCCAAAGCGGGGGAAAATAAAGCACATCTTCCAGGGTCAGATGCAGGAGCTTGAGCAGGCCCAGGGAAATCACCCCTCCCAGGAAACCCTGCAATGCCCCGCTCACCAGCAGGGGAAACTGGATATACCTGCCGCTGGCTCCCACCAGGGCCAGAATGTCCACTTCCTCCCTGCGCTGCATCTGGTTCAGCTTCAGGGTATTGGCCACCACCAGCCCGGTAATGAGCAGCATAAGCCCTATAAGGGGCC
>PWGS01000126.1 GCA_003554505.1 Desulfonatronospira sp.
ATCAACACCACCGGGCGTTTCGTGGTGGGCGGACCTCTTGGGGACTGCGGCCTGTGCGGACGCAAGATAATAAACGACACCTACGGCGGCATGGCCGCTCACGGCGGCGGAGCCTTCTCGGGCAAGGATCCTTCCAAGGTGGACCGTTCCGGGGCCTACATGGCCCGCTACGTGGCCAAGAACGTGGTGGCCGCCGGCCTGGCCGAGCGCTGCCAGGTGCAGATAGCCTACTGCATCGGCCTGGCCGAGCCTGTCTCGGTGCTGGCCACCTCCATGGGCACAGGCCAGGTGGACGACGAGACCCTGACCAAAGCCGTGCGCGAGGTATTCGACCTGCGGCCCTATTTTATCATCAAGCGCCTGAACCTCAAGCGCCCCATCTACCAGATGACCACCAACTACGGTCATTTCGGCCGGGAAAAGCCGGAATTCACCTGGGAAAAGACGGATGCAGCCGCGGACCTCAAGACCGCCTGCAAGCTTTAGCCGGCATTTTTCCCCGGCACCTGCTGCGGGCGGGTGCCGGGGAAAATTCAATTATAGGAAACCAGTTCGCGTTTGAGCCTGCGGATGGTTTTCAGTTCATTCAGCAGAGAAACCATTCGGAAATATTTTTCCCTTACCTCCCGCCCGTACCGGGTGAGGGCCGTCTCTTCCTTGTTCACGTAGTTGCGCACCAGGTAACGGTCTTTGGCTATCTTTTCCACGGTAGTTATGGCCCTGGATGTGATGTCCGGAAAATAGTTCCCTGTCTCGAATTTCAGTTCTTCCAGTACGTTGTTTGTGTGCTCAAGCATCTGCTGGTAATTGATCTTTTTGTCCTCGTATCTTCTTTCCAGAATATCCTGCAGGATGCGGATTTTCCTGGCCTGCCTTATGTAGCTGTATTTCTGCCATACTTCCAGATACAGGCTGTTTAAGTCCTGAAACTCTTCATACAGATCCGGGTTCAACAGGTAGTTGTCCAGCACCTTGGTCACCCCGGCATAAAATTCGTCGGAATAACCGATTATTCTTCGCTGATGCTTGCCAAGCCAGGCGAACAAAAACTTGAGCCTTTTTTCATGGGTGTCGGTATTTTCTATGATTTCGCGCTTGTATTTGATCCTGCCGGAAAACTCCCCCTTGACAATGTCGTTTAGCTTCAGGGTCATGAAAAAAGTATCTTTTATTATATTCAGTTGAGAACAGACCTCTCCAGTACGGGGGTGTATCACCTCCTGCCTGAGAACCGATAATGCCCTTTCCTCGCGGATGTTGTCCGGGTCGTACTGATGCTGCTTGTACTTGACCCTCAGGATGACGGCCTTTTTTTTCTCGTCCAGGAAGTAGCCGTTTTCCCGAAGGAATTTCAAGACATCCTTTTTTTTTGTTTCCACCCTGGCCAGGGCCACTTTTTCCAGGGCGGGATAAAATCTGCAGTCACCGGAATTGTAAAGGGTGGTAATGGTGCGGTCGGTCTGTCCTAAAGCCCGGATCAGAAACCTCTCCCCCATATTGAACAGCCGCCTGGAAAACAGGGCTGCGGAAGTCCTGCGCTCGGATACTACAGGGTAACCATAAAGCTCCATAAGGTACTGGTAGACAAAATTGCGGTTAAGCTCATAACGCAGGTTGTCATTGGGCGTGAATTTCTTGATTTTAAGGCCGAAGCGCTTGAGTTCGGGATCCAGATAGGATGGAAAAGATGCGTAGACACCCGAAAGATAGAATTCGTTCCTGGTGTCCATGCTCATTACGTGCCCCCGGTCCATGTTCAGTATAAAGTCCAGGACCCGGGGATAGCTGGACAGGGAGGCAATATCAGTGCCGCCCAGCTTGTCCTTGAAGCTTTCCTGCAGATTTTTGGGAAGACGGCTCTGGAAAGTGGAGAGGTTGGTGTGGCTGATGGTGTCCGGAACAGGACAGGCCTCTCCATGGGTAGTGATTATTTTTTCCCACTTGCTGTGCAGGATGTCGAACTGAAAGATCTCGTTGAAATATTCCAGGGGACGGGCCAGGGCTACAAGGCTGAACCCCGGAAGATTTTCGTATTCGTAGAGGTCGGACTCGAAGGAAGGAAGCAGTTCTCTGGCTTCCACCAAAGGATAATCATCTGTTTTTAGAAAGGGTTTGATAAGGCACTGGCGAATATGTATCAGGTCCAGGTATTTTTTCAGGCTGAGCAGGCTGTTTAGCTTGAATCTGGGCACAGGGATCTTTTTGTCGGTCCAGTCGTAGGCATCGGTTTCAAGGAAGTATTCGTACCATTTTTGCATCAGTATGTTCCCTTTGCCCGGTGGGGCGCCTGGCCAAGCGTCCCGGTAGATTCGCCTGAAACCTTCTTAATGTACCAACCAGGTTGAAAAAAATATGAGTGCTTGCTGAAATATTATGCTTTTTTGTATTTTATTATAAATCACTATATCTTTTTTTTCCAAAAAAATCAATGCCCGGGCAACACTTGGGCGCGGGGGCTTCAAGCTCAAGTCCTATTCCGGTTCGTTCTTGTAACTGTTGATTATTTAAGGTATTTTTACAGAGTATGATAGTAAGCAGCAGAATACAGCAAGACATGGGTTTGCAAAAGATCGCAAAGACAGTTCGGTATGAAAAATTTTATTGTCAATTAAAAGATAAAAAGGCATGGTTATGCCCGAATGCAAAGCTCAAAATGGAAAGTGTCCCGCGATGAACAATGATAAATGGCTAAGCAGAATACTGGGGCTGGTCTGCAGTGTTTTCGACGGGTATTCAACCGTCCTTTTTTTACGGGATCCGGGCCGGGATCTCTGCCGCATTGCCGCAAGCTTCAGCCTGGGAGACTCCATAAGTACAGGGTACGAGATCAAAACAGGAACCGGCCTGGTGGGCTGGATTGCCAAAAACGGCAAGCCGCTGCTTATCAACAATTTTGACCGGGATGAAGGCTGCCTCGGTTATTATCCAAGGGAGAGCGAGTCGAAAATCAAGGCATTCATGGGCTGTCCCCTGCCCCAGGAAGCGGGAGTGCTTTGCGTGGACAGCAAGAAGACCTATTCCTTCAGTGACAAGGACCAGAAAATCCTTTATCAGTTCGCCCAGCTTGTGCAGGATATCCGCCAGGGCCTGATGCAGGCGGATTACAATGTTAAAGGCCGGGAATATTACAGGTACCTTGCCCTTATCCAGGAACTGAGGCAAAGGGTGCCCAAGTGGCGATCCTTTCTGCAGCAGCTGCTGGAACTGCTCAGTCAATCCACCGGTTTTTCACACTGTTTCATGGCGGCCAGAGATGAACGGGGGGAAGGCTATTTTCTGGAGGGCCTGCAACAGGAGATACTGCCCAGAGTCAACCTGAAAGAGCACAAGTTCAATATCGATTCCGGGTTGCTGGGGTGGGCTTTCAAGCACGGCTCTCCGGTTTTTTCCGGGCTGCATGAAGGACCGGCGGGTCTGCCTCTTTTCGGCAAGGAAGTGCCCTCCAAACAGTTCAGGTCGGTAATCTGCCTGCCGCTGGTGGTGCACAAGAAGACCAGGGGTCTTCTTGTGCTGGCTGATACCGAGGCCCTGCCCATAGATGAAGAGTTAAAGAGTTTCGTGCACATGGTAGGTGACTACCTGGCCCTTTTTCTGGAAAACCTGTACCTTAAAAGCCGCGTAACCTGAATTCTTTATATCCGCGAGGTCTGTTGATGTTTATTTCCAAGCTGTTTTCTCTTTTCGGCAAGAGTCTGGCCATGGACCTGGGTACAGCCAACACCCTGATGTATACCCCAAGGGACGGCATTGTTCTTAATGAACCTTCCGTGGTGGCCCTGGATTCAAGGGATGGGAAAGTGCTTGCTGTCGGCCGGGAAGCCAAAGAGTTTCTGGGGCGCACTCCCCAGAGAATAATGGCTATCAGGCCCTTGAAGGACGGGGTGATTGCGGATTTTGAAGTCACCAATGCCATGGTCTCCTTTTTCATCAGGAAGGTCATTCGAGGTTTCAATCTAGCCAAGCCTAAAATGGTCATCTGTGTACCCACCGGCATAACCCAGGTGGAAAAAAGGGCGGTGATCGAGTCCGGACTGCAGTCCGGGGCCAGGGAGGTCAGGCTGGTGGAAGAGCCAATGGCTGCGGCCATCGGGGCGGGGATGAGCATAGAGGAGCCGGTGGGCAACCTGGTTGTGGACATTGGGGGCGGGACCACCGAGGTGGCAGTGATTTCCCTGTCCGCAGTGGCTTATTCCGAGTCAGTCCGGGTGGCCGGCGACGAGATGAATGAGGCAATCCAGCGTTATATCCAGGAGGAGTTTCAAATCCTGGTGGGGGAGAACATGGCGGAGAGAATCAAGATGACGATAGGCACTGCCTACCCTCCGGCCGAACCCATGACTTTCAGGGTGCAGGGCAAGAGAATCGTGGACGGCAACCCGGCCACAGTGGAGATAAACGACGCACAGGTGCGCGAGGCTATACAGGAACCGGTACGGGCCATTGTTCAGTCTGTGCACCAGGCCATGGAAAAGACCCCGCCGGAACTTATTTCAGATATTGCAGACAACGGAGTTCTTCTGGCTGGAGGCGGAGCCCTGCTCAGAGGTCTGGACCAGCTCATAAGCAAAGAGATTCAGGTAAGGGTCCAGGTGGACGAGGAGCCTCTGACCACCGTGCTCAGGGGGACAGGCAAGGCCCTGACACAGGAAAAGAGGTATTCTTATGTTTTTATCAATTAGTTTTCATCCGGAAACGGTTCTTTTTCCTTGTTTCCGTAAAGAAAACCAACAGCTTCAACATCCGGAAAGAAAGACTTTCCGGATGGAAACTGATTAAAGGTTTGCTGTCAGGTATCCAGGGTGTTACCTGAAAAGGAGTTCCAGTTTCCAAAGGAAGACCAGCCATGGGGTCATGGTTTCGGGATTTTCCTGCACAAGCCTGGTCAAATCCCGGGGGTTCAACCGGGCGATTTGAGTGTCTTCACATCCATATCCGGGAAATCTCCGGACCCTTCCTGCGTTGAACACGTATATGAACTCGCAATTCGTTTCCCTGCCCCCTTCTATAAGAGATACCAGCCTCAGCCCGGCAAGGCTCAGACCGGCTCTTTCCTTCAGCTTTCTGCGGGCTGCTTCATATACGGCCTCTCCTGCAAGTACATGTCCTGAAGCCGGCAAATCCCACCTGTCCGGATACAGGGTCTGGTATCCATTCC
Organism: Desulfonatronospira sp.; assembly: GCA_003554505.1. Taxonomy (GTDB): domain Bacteria; phylum Desulfobacterota; class Desulfovibrionia; order Desulfovibrionales; family Desulfonatronovibrionaceae; genus Desulfonatronospira. The sequence continues at coordinate 5,156 of PWGS01000126.1, forward strand.
TTTTTCGAAGATAGATCCGGCTTTGCCGGTCATAGACTGCTACAGCCACTGAGCGATGAAACAGGCCGTGAAAGTGCACCTGTTTTTCAGGAAAAACCCCAAGGGGCTGGTTTTTTATGTCCACTACCTCTAAAGCTGTCTGGATTCGCGGCTCAGAGTGCATGCTGTTTCCTTCTACCGGCTGCTGGAGGCCGAGGGGATCCATTCCGGCTGAACGCCCATATCTTCCTGGCCTTACACCTGTTCTGCCAAATCTTTTGCAACTGTTCTCCATGGTCCGGGGACTCTGCAGACAGGACGTAAAAACCCGCTTTCACGCCAAGGGGCGACAGGTGCATAATTTCTTCTACAGCCTGTCTCGTACAGTCTATATGGCATAAATATAATTTGTTGAAAATGTTATTGACGTTGATTTTTATTGTATTAATTATCATTAGTACCTTTTAATGATCGTCATCCCGATATGTTGAACATCAGAACCCAATGCAGGGTGAGCAAAGAAGGAGAGATTGAAGAGACTGGACATGGACTGTCTTGCGGCAATCAATTTTGAAATCATGTGGGAAAGCCGTGAGGCTAAGCACAGGGAACACTCTATGACGTCTGTCACGCATATTGGCGTGACAGACGTCATTCAGTTTACGCCCTGTCTGCCGAATCCCCG
>PWGS01000169.1 GCA_003554505.1 Desulfonatronospira sp.
CCCGGCTGATGCTGCAGATCTGACAGTCGGCAGTATTACCCATGGCGGCAAGACATGGATGTGTTTTCATGTTTGAAAATCCGGAGTTGCTTGAGGTTGGCTATTACCTGCTGAAATATCAATGGAGGCACCCAAAATCAAGCTTTAACCGGGATTTATCACCCATTTCAAGCATTCTGGAACAATATTTATCTCTGGAATTTTCCACTACAGCATGGTAGATTTAACTTTATGTCGGATAATGTTGATACAATGTGACACAGAATCAGTATCTGGTAAGAACTTCTTTTTTTGTGGTTGTATTTTCTCCTTGTTTTATAAAAATGGCAGGATCAGGAAGACCGCCAGGGTTAAGGGCCAGAGGATTCAGGACCAGGACCCCCCAAGAGCCAGAAGGCTGAACACCAGAAGCATGCAAAAAACCCTGCTCCAGCTAAAGAGACTTCCATCTCCTCGATTTTAGACGTAAGGAGGTGTCCTGCATTATTTACTTGGTATTTAGGCAGATTGTCACCGCTATAAGAGCTTTTGTTTATAATCCCAAACCAATAGTGAGAGCATGGCTCATTCACTCATGCCATCAGAGATAACTTGGAAAACTCTCAAGCAAAAGGCAAGTCATGCCGGAAGAAAAAAAGATACTTATCTGCGGGGATCCGCACGGATATTTTGAATACGCAGCCAGAAGCGCTGAAATGCACGGAGCAGAAGCGGTCATCTTTGCCGGGGATCAGTGTCCATCCAGGCCGCTTGAGGAGATTGTGTCCAGGTACGGGTTCAGCTGCCCTGTGTACTACATCCTGGGCAATCATGATTCAGACCGGGAAGAGTGGCTGGAAAATCATCTGGGTATGCAGGAACAGAATCTGCACTGCAGGATCAAGGAGATTGCCGGCATTAAAGTGGCGGCACTGGGCGGAGTATTCAGGGCTTCTGTGTGGCATCCCAGACAGGAGGCGTCTGCAAGGTGCTACACCAGAAAAGACATGCTGGCCCATGCCAGGCCTCAAACCAGGTTCAGACAATGGCTGCCCCGCAAGCATTGGACTACAATCTTTCCAGAAGACCTGGACAGCCTGAGAGCCCAGGGCAGGGCTGACGTCCTTTTGTGCCACGAGGCTCCAAGCACTCATCGCCATGGGTTCAGGGAAATTGACCATCTGGCCGGAGATATTGGGGTGCAAATGATTATTCACGGTCACCATCACCGCCACTATCAGGCAAGACTTGAAAACGGCATTCAAGTTGTCGGGCTGGGCATTTCCTCGGCAGGAATGTTTGTACTCAGCACCTCTTTTCTGGAAAAGCAACAGCCAGACGAAAAAATTAAACCTGAAAAGATGACTGCAACGGATTGATTTTTTCCTACCTTCGATGCCCAACCGGAAAAAACCTGTCTCTGGAAGCTTTTAAACCCTTCCTGTCCCCCTTCTGAACAAATTTTTTTCAAAAAAATTAAAAAAAATTTTGCAGGATCATTCATCCCTGCACCTCTTTAAAAAGGCCTGTAAATCTTGAAATTTGTCAACCATGCGGATTTCAGGGGCTTTTCAGCTCAAATGGGTTAAAAAATGGTTGGTTTGACATGCAATAACCACTTTGCAAAAATTAAAATAGAGTTTAAAATTTTATCGTTATGGAGGTATATTGTATGGCAAAATTTGAAAAAGAGAGGTTGTTACGTCTCAAGGAAATTCTAAGAGACTGGATTCCAGTCTCCAAAAGCCATTGGTGGGAGCAGGTAAGACTCGGCAACTATCCGCAGCCGGTGAAGCTGGGCAGGATGGTTACGGCCTGGCGGTTAAGTGATATCAGAAATCTTATGAACAATGGTATTGAAGGCTGTGGCCAGCAAGGAAGGAATGATGCTCCAAAAGAAATGCGCCCAAGGTAGTACCAGTACCAAGGGCGCAAACAACGGGATCATAGCTGATTTTTAACAACATGTGGGCATACAATTAATTATATTTGTATGCCCCTCATATTTTATTGTCAATATTTTTTCAGCGATTCATGTCTTTTTTACCTGAAGAGAAGCATGGGGTCGCTGATAGGCCTGCAGGTTTTGAGCAGGGCGCAGGGATCTTGTTGATGATGGTCCGCCAAGCGGCCACCAAAATAAGATGGACGCTAATGTGTCGAGCCTTTGCTTTGATTTTGTTAATTTTCAAGCTGAACGGTTACAATTAGTTTGTTCCGGGGCCAGGTTTGATTTGAGCCTGTGGCCAGAAGTTTCGGTTCAAAAAGATTAAGGATTGAAGTGAAAGCAGGGCAGGATTCAGTTTTATCTGGAATCCAACGCATTGTTTTGTCCTGCTTTCAGTTTGTTAATATCAGTCCCTCCCTCTCGGAGATAATCCAAAAAATCCGCCCATGCCTGAAGCATTTTTTTTCTTTGTTCGAGGTATTCTGCCCGGTTATAAATACCCCGGACATCTCCCTTGATATGATGCAATTGTTTTTCAATCCAGTCAGCCGGCCATCCGCTTTCGTTCAGCAAAGTGGAAGCAGTGCTTCTAAAGCTGTGGCTTACAATCTCATCCTGGGTGAAGCCCATCCTGCGCAGGGCTACGTTCATGGTATTTTCAGACATTGGCCTGTGTTTGGTATATTCTGCCGGAAAGATGTATTCACTCACGGAAGTCAAAGGGTGCAGTTCTTTCAGTACGTCTATTGCCTGAGAAGATAAGGGCACAATATGATCCAGGCGACCCTGAACCCGGCTGTTCTTCTTGACTTTCATCCGACTGGATGGGATTATCCACTCTTGTTGATCCAGGTCGATTTCTGTCCACAGGCCTTTACGCAGTTCTCCAGGTCTGAGCATGGTCAGGGTCAGCATTTTCAAAGCACAGACTGTGATAAAACTGCCGGGATATTTATCAATTGCCTGAAGCACTACTCTGATCTGCTGCAGATCTGTGGGGGCAGGATAACTTTTCTTCACAGAAGGGGCCAGTGAACCTTTAACATCCATAGCTGGATTTCTTTCGCAGAGAGAATTTGAGATTGCATATGAGAAAATCTGCTTTAGATATTGAAGTATCCTGTGGGCAGTCTCCACGGCCCCTCGGTCCTCGACCTTTCTCAAAGCCCCTGAGAGATCCAGGGGGGTGACATCGTTTACATGCTTGTATCCGATCCAGGGCAGGATGTTGTTTTCCACCCTGGATTTGATAGTTTGAGCATATTCAGCATCCCACTTGTTCAGGTTTTTGCTGTGCCATTCTTCAAAGATTTCTTTGAAAGTGTTCCCGGATTCCCTGGAGATATCCATTCCTTTGGCAAGCATTGACCGTTTTTTCTGAGCAAGGTCTCTGGCATCCTTTAGACTGAGTTCAGGGTAACCGCCCAGGCTGATCATGGAGAACTTGCCATCATGCTTTTTGTAACGAAATTTAAAATATTTTGCACCTGATGGCCTTACTTCTAGGCACAGGCCCCGGCCGTCATTCATCCGGAAAACCTTGGACGAAGGCTTGAGTCCTTTTATCTTGGTATCGGTTAGATCCACTTTAACCTCCTTAATTTCAAGAGATTTTGATAAATATTGAGTTACAATATGTTTTACAGCTCCCTTAACTCAAAAAACGACTCAAGGAAATTGTGGATGGCTATGGATTTTGACGTTTATTTTGGACAAATAAAGACTTAAACGTGTTGATATTGCTGGACTTTTGAATTTGATGGGATGAGTGCGGATTTTTTGTTGGTGGGCAATGCAGGATTCGAACCTGCGGCCTCCAGCTCCGGAGGCTGGCGCTCTATCCTACTGAGCTAATTGCCCATCAACTTTATTATGTTATGCTGCAAAGCCTGAAAAGTCAAGGCGGCTGTTTCTGGAATATAATTTTCCGTCACCTGATATAATGTCCACCTGTGAGGATCAGAAGGATAACCTATGAATAAAATCGTCATGGCCATTACAGGGGCCAGCGGAATGCCTTATGCCCTGACTCTGGTTCAGGAGCTCGGCAGCCTGGATATTGAGCTGCACCTGGTGGGCTCCAATTCCGCATACAAGGTTCTTCAGCTGGAATCCCCGGGGTATGAAGAGGTTCTGGGCCTTGTCAGGCATAAATATCGCCAGGAGGATCTGGGAGCTCCCATGGCCAGCGGTTCGTTTCAGCATGACGGAATGGTTGTCTGCCCCTGTTCCATGGCCTCCCTGGCTGCTGTGGCCCGGGGACTGGGCAGCAATCTGATACACAGGGCAGCAGATGTGGCCCTCAAGGAAAAACGTCCCCTGGTCCTTGTCCCCAGAGAGACCCCCCTGAACAGGGTGCACCTGCAGAATATGCTGGCCGCCCATGACGCCGGAGCCGTGATAATGCCTCCATGTCCGGGATTCTATCATCAGCCTGAGAATATTCAGGAGATCATCCGTCATACTGTTTCCCGGATCATGGATGCCCTGGGAATCGAGAACAGTGTGTCCAGGCGGTGGGCTTAGGGCATGGGGCATGGCGCATGGCGCATAGGGGAAGAGGGAAGAGGGCATAGCGCATGGGGCTTGGCGCGTTAGGGCGAGGGAGCGATGGGGCGAGTGGGCGAGGGAGCGAGGGGGCGATGGGGCGTAAGAGGAAGAAGTGAGAAGGGGGGACCAGTGAAACCCTTGTCCCCGTTAACCCCTGCTTTCAGGGGGTAAACATGAGAAGCTTAAAAAGGAAGGAGGAGTTTTTTATGTCCAGCAGGCTTATATGGCACGGGCATGCGAATTTTGAAATCGAGACATCCGGGCTGAACATCCTCATTGATCCCTGGTTCGAAGGCAATCCTTCCGCCGGCTCATCTTCCGGGGATGTACAGAAGGCCGACCTGGTGCTGGTAACGCACGATCATGCCGATCATATCGGTCAGGCTGTGGATATCTGCAAAAAGACCGGGGCGTACCTGGGGGCCATCGTTGAGGTGGCCGGAAAATGCAAGTCCATGGGGGTGGATCCAGGCAGGATCGTAAACGGAATCGGGTTCAACATCGGCGGGACCATCGATTTTCATGGCGTGCGGGTGACCATGACCCAGGCTGAGCACTCCTCGGATCAGGGAGCATGTGTGGGTTTTATAGTGAGTCTGCCTGAAGGCGGTCCCTGCCTGTATCATGCAGGCGACACCGGAATTTTTTCCAGCATGCAGCTCTGGGGGGAGCTCTACGATATAGATGTGGCCATTCTGCCCATAGGCGGGGTGTTCACTATGGATCCCAGGCAGGCGGCCCTGGCCTGCAGGCTTCTTGGGTGCAGAAAGACAGTACCCATGCACTGGGGGTCTTTCCCGGTACTGGAGCAGAATACAGAGAATTACAAGAAAGAGCTGCAGGCCAGAGCGCCCGGGACGGAGCTGTTGTCCATGCAGCCCGGGGAAAGCATCGAACTCTAGTTTCAGCATTCTGAAAGCAGGGACTTTTTGCATGTAAACCAGTCACCTCAGCCAGGGCGGGCAGGAAGGCACTTCCTGTCCCCCATGCCTTATTATCCAGTCTTGACCTTGAAAAGTCATTTCACTACTATTAAAAGAGATGTGTAACAATTCAACGTGGTCCGGGGAGTCTGCAAGCAGGATTTTGTATAACCTCCCCCTGCCCCTCCTTGGTTAAGGAGGGGGGTTGTACCGAGTGCTGGATTTTATGAGGGGGGTTGTATCGAGTGCCGGATTTGCCGAGGGGTGGGTGTTCTGTATCCGCTGGAGAGCGGTTTTTCCATTATGGCAGTAATGAGCGACACTTCGGTCATACCGGGACATTTATCAGCTGTATGTGATCGAATGGGAGCACATTTTGAAA